>JAJRWJ010000126.1 GCA_024276805.1 Gammaproteobacteria bacterium | reverse complement strand
TTGTAATCGATGGCGACCCGCCCCTCCCTGTGCCAGTGAATTCCATCGTCCGATTCAGCATATTTTATATGGTAGAACGGTTCGGCCCGACCCTTGATGATTTGCCAGCGGGTACAGGACTGATACCACATCCGCCAGACGCCATTTTCGATTCTGACACAGGCGGTACCGGTAAAAAAAGGTTCAAAGGGCCTGGAATCCAGCAACGGTCCGGGGGCATATTTGCTGAATGTGACACCACCATCGTGGCTGATCGCCAGGCCAATGGCGTTATGATAAGGCACATGCTTCTTTTCACTCCAGCCGGCATAGTAGAGATATTTGACACCGGCTTGTTCGACAACACCGACACACATTTGTCCGGTCTCATCAAAACTGCCCAGATCACCCAGCTGCAACAGCGGGTACTCGGCCACCTTCAGAATATGCCCGGGTTTGCCAGCCTCCACTTCTATATAACTGAAGCGGCTGTGGTTTTCCCTGTCACGGCTAGAATAATAAATACGCCAGATCTGATCAGAAAGTGGATCGACGATCGGCAGCTGTGCATGTGACTGATTCCAGTACCGGTCCTGTTGCGGACAGAAAACCAGACCGTGCTTGATCCAGCCCGCCATTACAGTACTTTTTTGCTGGAAATACGCATTTTTTTGGCCGGATTGCCTTTGTAGACACTCCATGGCTCGGTATCGCCGGTCACCACTGCTCCCATGGCAATAAAACTGCCTTCACCAACAGTGACTGCATCACGGATACAACTGTTGACACCAAAAAAGGCATTTTTCCGAACCTTGCAATGCCCTGAAAGAACCACCTGCGAAGTAAAAAAAACATGACTGTCTATGCGGCTGTGGTGCCCCAGATGATTGCCGCTCCACAGCACCACATTGTCGCCGATGCTGACGAAGGGTTGTATGGTATTGTCTTCCAGAATAAAACAATTTTCCCCGATGCGGTTGTCGAACACCGTCGCCTTGGAACTGATATAGGAAATCATTACATAACCCTTGTCCTTGATGTTCTGAAACACGGCCTGTCGGTGACTGTTCATACCCTTTGCAGTCATCGGGGCGAACAGGGAAACCTGCTGCGGTGAATAGATCTTCTGCAGGGATTCAAAAGGCAATACCGGAAGACCGGCAAAGGAATCCTCGCGCAGGTATTGTTCTGTCACGGTAAAAGCCACGACCTCATGGTTGGTATCCCGCGTCAGATAAAAATGCGCCAGTTCTGCACTGTCCAGGGTTCCAAATATAATAACTTTGGCCATGGCCATCAATCCACTATGCTAGCTACAAGCAACTGCTGCAGCTGTTGTTGGTCATTGAACATCAAGACATCGATAATGGACAGATCCGCAAAAAAATGGCCATTGAATTGTCTATATAAGCGCCCTCTCTGCAGGGCAATGAACTGCAAGTCAATCCCCCGGCCGAGAAACCGGGATCTGTCGTAGAGGTTTTTTCCATTGCTCAAATTGACATATCCGGTTGCCTGCTCGGCCAGACAAATATTGATGATTCTGTCTTCCCCTCTGGCACCGAAACAGCTGTTCTGCAAATTCGAAGAGCAGGAAATTTTTGTGCCTATCCCCATGAAAGAGCATATCGTCCGCACACTGTAATCGATGAATGCGGCCAGATTTTTTTCCTTGTTCCAGACGATGTTCTCGATGACCGGAAACACCCTGCCGAACTCGGGCGCCTTACCATAAGCCAGGGCGATGGTCTTCAACAGCCGCGCTTTCCAGCCATCGTCATCCAGAAGCTGTAGCTCTTTGATCAATTTGTTCTGGCTGCTTTTACTGAGTGGTACGGTAAGGCAATGAATGCGATCGTTGACAATAATTCTGTTGCGGTTGATCCACTTCCCTTTCATGTAATGGACATCATCGAAGAGAATAAAATGATCCACAGTATCGATCAGCTGAAAATAGCCAAGATAGGGAAACAGATAGGGCTGCATGATCGCCAGTTTCAATATACCACCCCCCGGTGATACAGCTCCAGAGACTCGCAGATCAAATCAATATCCCCGGCGGTCAAATCCAGGTGGAAAGGCAGACCCAACAGCTGCGCAGACAATAGCATCGAATCAGTCAATGATTCCACGCATGGCAATTTGGAAAATTCAGGATGTACGGGAATCAACGGATGGTACCACCGGCGTGTCTCTATACCTTTTTTCGATAAATACGTTTGCAATGCGGCGACATCGTTCTGCGCAGTGAAGCGAACATTGAAGATAGACAAAATACTGCCCTCCTGCCCTCTCTGAAATTGCGCAGGCAACTCCAGCGCTTTGATTTTATTTCGGTATGTGATCAACAATTCGCGTCTTTTCTGCCTGTTTTCCCGCCACCTGGCAAGATTGGCCAGACCGACGGCTGCATGGTATTCGCTGAGCTTGGCATTCAAGCCCGGGTTCGTCACCCGTCCTGACTGGGATCGATCGATACCGAAATTGGATCTGTTCCTGATTTCCTCGATCCTTTTTTCATCCGCACAGACGACCACGCCGCCTTCACCCGATGAAAGTGTTTTCGTGCTATGCAGGCTGAAGACGACTGTGGTCGAGCTGCCTGTATCCTGATTGCCAAACGCCCCGGCAGCATCGATAATAACTGGAATACCGGTCTGTTCGGTAAACCT
Organism: Gammaproteobacteria bacterium; assembly: GCA_024276805.1. Taxonomy (GTDB): domain Bacteria; phylum Pseudomonadota; class Gammaproteobacteria; order Methylococcales; family Methylomonadaceae; genus JANEMG01. The sequence goes on along the minus strand of JAJRWJ010000126.1, from coordinate 3,481 downwards.
GTCCCAACCAGCAGCACTCTGAGGGATGCCAAATGTGGAAACGGGCACGACAGCCTTGATAGCGAATTTCGCCAGGGCCCGTTGCGCGGTTTCGCTGGTCAACAGCCATGTCTGCAAATCGACATCGGCAATTACAGGCCGGAGTCCGGCTCTGATGACTGCGACAGCAGTCGCAGGAAAGGTCAACGCAGGGATCAATACCAGTCCCTTGTCTGGCAAACCCAGCGTCTCGAGGCTCAATTGCAAGGCGGCAGTTCCACTTGCCGTGCTTGTCAAATGCCGGACATCGACGCCCAGTTCCCTGCTCAATGCCCGTTCAAATTCACCGCTCAGTGGCCCGAAGTTCGTATACCAGCGGTTCTCATCGATCTTTTCCAGCCATGGCAGCATTTCTCTGGCAGAGACCATATCCGGCTTCAACAGACTTATCAATTTATTCATCGCCGCTGGAATTGATTGCCGCAGTTTGCTGCGCACACCATTTTTTCCAGACCCGGCGATAGGCCGAATCAAGTTCACCGACAAACCCCTGCTCATCACGAATACTCGACTGCATCACCGTTTCCCTGAGGGACTGACGAATGGTTGCCAATTGCATCAGATTTTCTGAAAAATAGACACAACGGTCAATATAATCTTCAGCGCTTGCAGTAATGCACCTTAGCTGACCGGCAGCCGTCAGAATGGTCACACCAACGCGGGAACAAGGCGTATTGCCAGCGAGTGTTACAACCGGCACTCCCATCCAGAGACTGTAATGGGTCGTGGTGCCACCATTATATGGAAAGGTATCCAGACACAAATCGATTTCATGATGCAACTGCAAATAATTGTCCATCGCCTGCTTGGCAAAAAAAATCAGCTGCTCGGATTGTGCGCCCAAGGCGACGAATTTCTCCCGATATTCTTTCCGAATCAGTTCATTTTCAGCATCACCAAGCACCATGTACAGTCGGGAATTTTTTATATTCTTGAGAACCCTCGCCCAGACAGCGATCACATCATCAGTGACTTTATACACCTGATTGAAAGACCCCAGAGTGAAATACTCCGATTCCAGCGCGGGCAATGCGTTGACTTCAGGCGCTGCTCCCGGAGGACTGAAAAAAGCTGTCGAAGGCAGATAGAGCAACTGTTCCGTATGAATCTGTTCAGTCATCCCCGGAGGATCCAGTTGAGGATCGGTAATGCGATAATCCATTGCCGTCAAGCCGGAGGTACAGGGATAACCAGCAAATGTAATCTGGATGGGCGCCGGCTTTCTGGCGAAGGTCAACAGACGATTGCCGACCGTATGCCCTGCCAGATCGACCAAGATATCGATCTGATCGGCGATGATCCGCTGCGCCAGATCTTCATCGGAAAGATTTGCCGAATCTATCCAGTTGGCGACGCTTGCTTTCAGCATCTCCGTACCGGCATCACTTTCTGTATGATTGAAGTAACAGTAAATGGAAAATTCCCGTCGTGAAAAATTACGAAAAACCGGTTCAATGAAATTGAAAAGCGCATGATTGCGAAAATCAGGCGAGACATAGCCGATTTTCAGTTTTCGATGCGGGTCTGCCTTATTGCTATGACTGGTGGTAATGTTATCCAGCATCAGCACATGGTTCAAGTTGAATTGCAGATAATTGGCGAAAACCCTTTCACCCTCAAAACCATAAAGATAATTCAAAGTCGCCAGAAACGCGCTATGTGCTTGATGAAAATCCTCTTTCAGCCGCATTGCATTTGCCAGACAATCCAGCGTTTCCTTAACCCTTCCCTGTAAAAGATAGGATGCAGCCAAAGCGTGCAGTACATAAGAACGTAATTCATCATTGATCCTGAATTTCAACATATGCTGAAAGGCGGCAATCGATGCCTGGATATATCCCCGTCTGGTCAATATCAATCCCAAGCCTAGATAGGCAGCCATCATATCTGGCTCCAGCATCAACGCATGGAGATAATATTTCTCAGCCGTTTCATCGTCACCAAGACGAAAATATATTTCTCCTAACAGATGGTATGCGTCGGCAAAATCCTGGTTAGTCTGTAAGATTTTCCACAGAATATTTTCAGCTCTGCTCAAATCACCTTTTTTAAAACAGGCGCTGGCGAGATTTCTCTGCCAATACGGGTCCTGCCGCAGTGCGACGGCTCTTTGCAACAATATGACGGCAGCATCATAATCTTTTTCCTGGAAATGAATCAATCCAAGACAATGTAGAATTTCAGGACAGTCAGGCTTTTTTTTCAGAACCTTAGAACAAATCCGTTTTGCCTGCGCAAAATCAGAATTCTCATACAACTCACTGGCCAAATCAATTTGCCTGGCTAATTTTTGTGTTTTCAATGTGCTGATGAAGTCATATAAAACTCATGCCGTAGCCTGAACCGGTGACTCTGTCATGAATATTGGAATTAACATGGAAATCCTGGAAAATCTGTTTTGCCACTCCGGAATATCGTAAAACCCTGTCTGCAAGTTTTATGCTGTTCTTGATAAAGCCCTGGTGTGGAAAGCTGCATCCAGATTTTATTCTGTCAGCGGCATCCTCCTTTCTGTCAACAATTTTTTATCCCTCAATCGAACAGTAATTCATCCTACCAGACCGAAGATCAAAGCATGCTTCATCGGCTGTTTTGTAAATAGCCCGAAACGACATCCCATATTGGATCTCCTGATGATTCGCTGCCGATGCTAGCCCATCCGGAAACCTTGTAACTTGTTCCGGCTTCGAGCAATTCACCATTATCGAGCCGCATGTCGGAAATCCGGCTACCCATCTCTGCATAGGGATCACAAGCATATGTCATGCCACCTACCCTGACCATATCCCCGCCCTGCCGATAATAGGGATCCTTATGGAACAGGTTGTCGGCGACGTCTTCCAGAATAGCGTGCAATTCCCGGCCACTGATGGTTCGCGTGTAGGTTTCCGGATAGGAGATCGCAGTCTGGTTCATCACCTCTTCCAGGGTAATGGCCTGTCCCGGCAGCAGCGTCGTGCCCCAGCGAAAACCGGGAGACAGGGCAACCTGTGCTTCATTGACCTGCATCAGGGCATCCAGCAGCAGCTGGTCGAAGCTGCCATGAAAGGTATCCCGCCGGTATAGCAGGCGATCGGCGCTGCCCAGGGGCTGCTGCAGCTTGTTCAGCCAGGGCTTCCGGAGGGCATCGATCAGCTGTTGCATATCCTGATCGGCCGGGAGCAGATTGGCCAGCACCGGCAGCAGATGATAGCGGCAATCCCGCAAGCATCCATTCTCTATCTGCAAGTCCACGACCGCCAAAAATTTGCCGTGGCTGCCAGCATTGCTCACCCAGGTTCTGCCACCGGCATTCTTCACAATGCTGGGTTCCGGGATGGCATCATGAGTATGGCCGCCGAGAATGATATCGATGCCGGAAACCCTGGAGGCCAGCTTCAGATCCACATCCATGCCGTTGTGAGACAACAGCACCACCACGTCGGCCAGACGGCGCTTCCTG
>JAJRWJ010000125.1 GCA_024276805.1 Gammaproteobacteria bacterium | reverse complement strand
GTGGTGGCGCACGAGGTCAGTCATGTGCGCAACAACGATCTGTGGGTCATGGGCCTGGCGGACATGTTCAGTCGCACGACCAGTATGCTGTCCTTGATAGGCCAGTTCCTGCTGCTGTTGAATCTGCCGCTGATTCTGTTGTCTCAGACAGCGGTGAATTGGTTCGCGATATTGTTATTGGTTTTCGCTCCCAATCTCAGCGCACTGGCGCAATTGGCGCTGGCGCGAACCCGGGAATTCAATGCCGATCTCAATGCCGCGCGCCTGACCGGCGATCCAGACGGTCTGGCCAGCGCCCTGGTGAAGATCGAGCGGGCCCAGGGCGGCTGGCTGGAGCGGATTTTCATGCCCGACCGCCGCGTTCCGGTTCCGTCACTGTTGCGCACCCATCCAGAAACCAGAGAACGGGTCCGGCGTCTGATGCAACTCAAGCCAGTGCTGAAAGGTGCGGATTTACTGTTTGCCGACGCATCGAAGTTCGACCGGGTCGGCACTTTTGGCAAACCGGTTACCAGGCCGCCGCGCAGGCATATCGGCGGCCTTTGGCATTGACCCAGTCAGTGCCGAAGACATGCCGGTAATTTTGTTGTCGTTTACAGCATCTGCAGCAGCGCCGGCAAATCGGCAATGGAAGCGATGCTGAAGTCAGGTTTGATTTTCGAGGCACGGACATACTGTTCCCGGTATTTTCCGGTTTTCACCAGGATGCCGGTCATGCCTGCCGCCTGGCCCCCGCCGATGTCGGAATCGATGTCGTCACCGACGATGGCGACCCGTTGCGCCGGCAGCGCAATATCATTGAGGGCCAGGTCGAAAAAATCCCTTGCCGGCTTACCGATCAGGATGGCCTGTTTGCTGCTGGCATATTCCAATGCCGTGACAAATCCACCGATATCCATCTGCAGGCCCTGTTCGGTCTGCCAGAAGCGGTTTTTATGGATGGCAAGCAATTTGGCGCCATCGATCAGCAGCTGGAAGGCGCGGTTCATCAAGGCATAGCTCCAGGCATCGCCAATATCGCCGATAACGATGAAATCGGCATGCGCATCGGATTGCTGGAATTCCTGAAAATCCGGTCTGACATCGTCGCCGAGCAACAGATGGCAGACCGGTTCGATGAATTGCCGCAGATAAAAGATTGCCGCCTGAGGAGCGCTGATGATCTCTTCCGGGGATATATGAAAGCCAAGGCTGGCCAGTTTCAGCTGCAGGGAATTCCGACTCAGGGTGCTGGTGTTGGTGATGAAGCGGCGCTTCAGACCCATTGCCCGGATTTCTTCCAGGGTTTCGCGGGCGCCGGCAATGGGTTGCTGGCCAACATAGAGAACGCCGTCGAGGTCGAAAAGAATACCTTCAGGAATGTCTTTTTTGTTCATGATCAATAAATGTATAGTGGCTGGCGCAGCCAGATCTGACCGGTGGCCGCGCGTTTTTCCGGAGTCGTATAGTGGTATTGGTAAAGTCGCAGGCGCACGAATACTGGTGGATTATCGGGGAAGGGGTTGTACGCCAGCAGCGCCAGTACCGAAGGAGAACCCTGGCGCAGTTTTTTCAGGAACTGTTGCAGCCAGACGGGCTTTTCCGGCGCCGCCAGGGCGGCGAACCAAAGCTGCCAGTCCAGTCGGGGTTGATGGGGGATATTATAGCGCAGCGGCTTGTCCAGTCTGCCTGGTTTGTACTTGAAGCCATATTCCCGCCAATGCCTGCCATCAGTGGATGCCTCGATGATGATTTCCGGCCGGGTGGTGGTCATGACGGCAAAGGGTCCATAATTGTTGATCACGGAAAAGGCGGCGACAGTTTTGATCACGGCATACACTGGAGCGGCTGGCGGCCTGTGGGTTTGCGATATCCAGAAATCTGTCGCGGCAATAAACAGCACCAGGAATGCCCAGCAGCCGGCCAGCGCAGTTGACGTTTTGCCGGCAACGGGCTGTTGGGAGACAATTCTTTCAGAGCATTTCCCTGGCAGGATTTTTTCGATGTCCCGGTCCTCGAACAGAAACAGGCAGATCAGAATCGTCAGCAGATTGAAGAAACCGTAATTGCCGGTGGCGATGATGCTGCATTGCAGCAGTATGAAGCTCCAGGCCGCGAACAGCCGCCAGCGTCGGGGAAAGAATACGAAAAAAGGCGTCACCAGTTCGATGAAAAACACCCCGGCGACACAAAGCCGGTTGAACCAGTCCGGCAGATAGTAGGCATAATAGGCCAGCGGCGCCGGCAGCGGCTGGGTCAGATAATGATAGTCCAGCGCGCTCAGATTGGCCCAGGAGGGGTCTCCACTGGCCAGTTTCACGACTCCCCCCATGAACATGAAACGCGCGATCAGCCAGCGGTACAGAAAAATGACGATCCCGGAACCCCAGGTCAGAAATATGGCCAGAAAACCGGCTTCCGGCAGGAATACATCCCACTGAAAAGCGGTAAAGTCCTGCCCGGCCGTGGCCAGGGACAGATACAGCAGAAAGCAGCCGATCGTCGCGATGCGGGGAATTATATTCAGGATCAGCAGGGAAGCTGCCGCGATACCGGCATAACAGACCAGATCGAGTGTTTTGTCCGAAGCGTCCAGCCAGAACAGGGTCGGGTAGAACCAGTATCTGCCGGTTCCGGAAAACTGTTGCAGATGCTGCAGCTTAACCGTTATCGGCAGAATGCCATCGGTGCCGATCAACCCTTGAATCTGCACTGCCAGTGACGCGAAGGCGGCAAGATAGATCAAACCCAGGCCGCGCAGAAACAGCCAGCTGATTCTGGCCTGATAGGCTGGAATCAGGGACCATCCATTGTTTGGTGGCGTAATCCATTGTTTGATTGCTGTACAGGACAATGTTTTACTTCGGCTGTTGTGAAAAGCGGCATGGCAGCAGCCATACCGTTGCCCCCCAGACCGGTTGCAAAGGCTGCGCCGACATAATCGATGG
>JAJRWJ010000124.1 GCA_024276805.1 Gammaproteobacteria bacterium | reverse complement strand
CACCAGCGAGTCGGGATGCAGGCTCGGCAGCGTGCGCCGCATGTTTTCCCTGACCCGGTAATACACCAGCCGGCCGCGCAGGTGGGTGGCATCCACCCAGGAAGCCACCTGGCGATAGCAGCAATCAGGCACCAGCAGCGACAGGCCGAAGTTGCGCAGCAGACGCTCGATCGCACCCTGCCAGATTTTTTCCTCTTCTCTCACCTGGATCAGTTCACCAGCGAAGGGCAGCGCCGTTTCTTCGAGATCCAGCGCCTGACACAGGGCATCGCGGATGCCGATCTGGGCCTGTTCAATATTGCTGCGGCGGGATTTCAGGCTGGTGATTTCCTGACTGATGGCTTGATGCTGCTGACGCTTGCCCAGGAAATCGAATTCCACATCCCGCAACCGGTTTTGCGTGTCCGCCTGGGTCTGGCGGATTTCCTCCCGGCGCTGCTGCAGGAGTTGCTGCTGGGAGAGAAAGGCGTCTTCCGTTTCTGCCGGCGACAACTGCAGAGGCTCCAGCAACTGGGCATAGCGTTCCGCCCGCTTGTGGCGCTGGTCGCGCTGCTGTTCGGTGTCCAGGATCTGGCTTTTCAGTCGCTCGATGCGGTCACCGCCGTTGTCGGCAATCTGTTGCTTCAGTTCGGCTTCTTCACTGCGCTGCAGACGGACCCTGTCGTTCAGCCGGACGACCTTGTGTTGGTATTTTTGCAGATCCGCCTGCAGCCGTTCTCTGCGTTCCGTCAGCAAATGCAGTTTCTGTGCGGAAAAATAGGCCTTCAAGGCATCCCGGCAATGTCGCCATCGACTTACCTGTTCGTTCAGTTGCTGGTGACTGCTGCAGTCGGCGGCCAGCGGCGTCAACAATTCGATTTGCCGCCGGGCTTTCAGGACCGCTTCGTGGGCCCGGTTCAGATCGTCGAAATGGTCGATCAGGGCCTTGATGCGGGAGGCGACATCGAAAGGTTCCAGCATATGTCCACGGACAAAATCGGTAAGATTGCCTACCGATTTCATCGACACGGTCTGATGGAACAGGTCCAGCGCCTGCTCGTTGTCGATGCCGAAGCGGCGCCGGAACCAGGCGCCATACTGGGGGAAGCGTTCCATCACTTCCACTCCGGACTTGCGCAGACGCTTCTTCAGGGCGGTGATCTCGGTGCCGAACCCTGAGAAATCCCGGGTGATGCTCAATTCCCGTTCGGCACCGACGAAAAAGCGTTCCGGCTGGGCCTGCAGGTCCTTCATCCAGAACACCTGGGCCAGGGTCACGGTCAGATCGTAGCCCTGGTTGTGAAACACCCCCAGAATCACCGAGTAGCTGTTCTGGTCGCGCAGGGCGACGGGTCGGGCCTTGCCGGCCGTTTCATGGCGTTCGGATTTGTAGTAGCCCAATACATAGGAGCGCAGCGAACGTTCCTTCTGATCGGCGCCCGCAGCCTTGTTGTAGGCGACCCGCTGCGCGGGAACCAGCAGTGTGGTCACGGCATCGACCAGCGTGGACTTGCCGGAACCGATATCGCCGGTCAGCAGGGCGTTCCTGCCATCCAGATGCAGGCTCCAGACGCGCTCATCGAAGGTGCCCCAGTTGAACACTTCCAGACGCTGCAGTCGAAAACCGGTGAGTGCGTCATCGTCGCTGAAATCCAATTCGAGATTGACGGGCTCAGTCAACAGATTCATTTTCATTGCCTTGCAGCTGCTGTTGGTATTGGGCGAGTTTCTGGTCGAAATCCGCCAGCCATTGTGCATCGACAAAGGCCTTGATGATGCGGCGCACCTCGTAATGAGGAGGCTGCACGGTATTTTGCTGTTTCAGGCGGCGCAGAAAACCCAGCTCGATCACCTTGTTGATGTGCCGGTCCACCTGATCGACCAGCCTGGCCTCGTTGCTGCTGTCGGGCAGGAACACGCGGATCAGTTCGATGATTTCATCGCGGGTCAGAATCAGCCGGGTTTCACCACCGCCGGCATCGGCTTCAGCCAGCTTTTTGCGCAGCAGGGCGAGCAGCAGGCTGACCGGAAACGACAGGGGGCGCCGGGCGACCAGTCGCGGCAGTGTCTCGCTGGATTCATCGGCATCGTTTTCCGGCCGTGCGCGCAGAAAGGCATAGCCTTCCGCTTCATCGAGGATCAGCTGCAGACCGAGTACCGCGACATAGTCGCGCACCCGGGCCTGCAGTTGCAACAGCTGTCCCCAGCGATGCGCATCGTTGTCCTTGTAGACAACGCCCTTGAGCAGCAGGATCAGCAGTGTTGAAAGCGTTGAAGTCTGTTCATCGGGCGCTGTTTGCAGCGTCGTATCGTCTGTCATCATGAAAAAATGTTGTCAACAGCATCGGAAGCGGGACTGAAGCCCTGCATCCAAATCACCATTATAAAGCAATGCGCTATGCCGTTCTGGCTCCTAAAAAAATGATGCGCGGCAGCCTGGCCCTGCGCAGCACGGCGTGGTCGTCAGCATCTTCGGACTGCCAGCTGATCCAGTCTTCGACACTTTCATCGACGACCATTTTGAAGCGGCTGTCGTCCTGCTCTTCACTGGCCAGTTCCAGGTAGGTCAGCAGTTCCGCCAGGCCGAGTCGCAGCGGGCGGGTACGGCACAATTCGGTCAAGGTGATCTGGGATTTGTTCTGCAGGGACTGGCGGATATGCCGGGCCAGTTCGGCCTTGTCCACGACCACCTGGGAAACAAGCGCGTTGGCATCGAGCCGTTCATCTCCTTCCTGCAGCTGGATATTGGCCAGTTTGATTTTTACCGGTGGTCTGTACAGCGGTTTTTCCATCGGCAACTCGATACTGGCAGAGACAGCATCGATGGACATAAAATCCCCCGAAGTAGTACCAGAAAACAGGTTTTCCCGCATTGCCAGGGTTTTGTTTTCGATGCCATGCAGAATCTCCATGATGCGTTTGTTTTCCAGCCACGCCTGATCGTCCAGAAAGTGGCGCAATTGCTGGGACAACAGCGCCACAGTGCGCTGAGTGTGTTCGCCGGCTTCCAGCCAGTCGTAATGAATGCGGCGGGTTCGTTTGTCGGGTTTGAGCGCCTCGATGGCGGGCAGTTCCAGCACCTGCTCCAGCATATCGGTGAATTGCTCCTGTCGCTCGGGTGACATCAGAAAATCCCAGAATGCCCGGAAGCTGTTGCCCTGGTCGGATTCGGCAATGGCGTCGCGATCGCCCATGATGGTTTCCAGCAGTTCACCTTTCTGACCACCCCATTGGGCAATCTGTTCACGTACACTACGATCCAGCTGCCGGAAATTGTATTCCACCTCGCGAAAATCCGACAGCAGCTCCCGAGCCTGCTGATTGAATTGCATGAAACGGTCTTTCAGCGCAGTATCATCCAGCATGCTGACCTGTCCCTGCACGACCAGGGCAATTTCCCGGTCGATTTCCTCGCGGCGTTTCTGCAGTTCCCGGAGACGCACTTCCGGGTCGGCATGACTGCCTTCGTGCAATTGCCGGAGCAGATCGAAGAGCATCAACAGGCGTGATTCGGTGCCGACAAAGCTGCGCTGACTCAGTGATTCCAGCCATTGCAGCGCTTTTTCTGTCGCCGGCGTCAAATCGAATTGCACGTCATCGGAATCCTGCCGGTAAAACTTGCGCAGCCAGCCTTTTTCCGGCGCAGCCCAGTCGTTCAGGTAGTCCAGCGCCGATTTCGGGAACTTGTCCGCGGCCATTTGTCCGCGCAGGGTGAAAAGCTCGTCTTCCAGCGCTTCGACCAGATCGGCCTGGGCCAAGACGCGCATATTCCGGCTGACAAAGACCTTGTCGAAAAAACTGGCAATCAGCGGCGCGTGGGGGCTGCTGAGCAGTCGCCAGGCAGGATGCTTGTTGCGCAGGGATTCCAGGGTCGGGTAATCGAGGGGCATGAGTGTACGGATGTTTCGAAATTGGGGTGATTGATTCAGGGGGCCGGAGAAAAGTTTTTCGTGGATTGAATGTGCAGAAAGAACATCTGGATTTTACCGTAAAATTATGCTGTTCAACAGCATAGACGCCGATTATACATGATCGTTCCACGGTAGATTTATTCACTGTGGTAACGTATTGTTTTCGATTCCCGGTAATGTCGTTGAAATGGCTGGCTGGGCAGCAATTAAAACACCCATCCATGGACTGTCTGTAGCAATAAAACTGCCAATGCGATTGACTGTTTTGTTTACAATCAATGACTTGTGGGCAGTGGTGGTGTCGACACGCATTGTGTCGGGTTGGCCCCGTCATTTATAGACGGGAACCAACGTACCTATGTGTCTGAATGAACGGCTCCGAACCCGAAAAAAAAGCACTGCTGTGTCAGGCAACACATGGTTATCCCAGGGCGAGTGCATATAAATCGCTGTAAAAATAGCACCTTAGCCTACCACCCGGATGCAGCCTCAGCGGAATCCGGGAAAAGCCGCCTCGACCCGGATACGCTCATCACCTGTGGTAGTTCTCCTGATGGATTACCATATCCTTTTGGTTTTTCATGATTTTATATGCGCCCGCCGTGATGGTTATCCGGGCACAGCAGTGAAACGATCAGGGTTGAACCAGGCTCAGGCTGGTGAATTGATGGCCGGGCAGCAGGTTGCCGAGGTCGCTGCCGCGATGTTTGAAATGATCGATCAGAATGTCGCCCATGATATCCCGGTAATCGACTGTGTATTGTAGATAGCGGCCACGGACCAGATCCTGGCTGCTCAAGCCGGGCCATTGGCCATAGATGCCGCCGTTGATGCTGGGGCCGATCACAAACCAGGAGCTGGCATTGCCGTGGTCGGTCCCGTTACTGCCGTTTTCCTTGGCGGTGCGTCCGAATTCGGTCATGGTAAGGATGACGACATTATCCATCATGCTGCCCAGATCGGTGTAAAGTGCGGCGATGCCACTGGAAAATTCCCGGAAACGGCGCGCCTGGCGGCCATTGCTTTCACCACCACCCTGATTGCTGTGCGTATCCCAGCCTCCGATATCGATGGTCACCAGTTCCAGACCGACATTTTCCTTGATCAACTGGGCGGTCTCCCGGAGCCTGCGGCCATAGGAGCCGTTGGGGTAAATTGCACCATTGGCCGGTACATAGCTGCCGGTATCGATACTGGCAACGGTGGCCAGATTATCGAACAATACCTGGCCGTAGCGATGCACCATCTGGCGGTATGCACTGGCCGGAGATGGGATATCCCGGTATACGGGCTGAACAGTGTTTATCAACGCAGCCTGTTCGGTGCTGTCGAGTCCGAGATTGAAGGAATCGATAAAGGAGAAGGACTGTACCGGGATCTCACCGGAAAGAGCGTGTGACAAGCGGCTGCCGAAATGCACCGCCTGCAGGGGGCTGAGCAGTTGATTGTTGAACAGCGTGCTGCGCAGATGGCGGTTCAGCCAGCCGTCGGAAGCATCGAGCGGCGTGTTGGGGTCGCCACTTTCGATAAATTTCTCGCCGGAAAAATGTGAATGCGACGAGTTTGGATACTGTACCGTGGGCAATACCGCCATGTCGCCAGTATCGTAGATGCCCTTGAATGGCATCAGGCCGGGATGCAATCCGAAAAAACCATCCAAATCCAGCGCCGATTCGGGGTCGGCAGGATCCGGTTCGGCGATGCCGATGGTGGGACGCAGCGGGTAATAGTCAGGATCGCCGAATGGCACGACGGCATTCAGGCCATCACAGCCGCCGCGTTGAAAAATCACCACCAGGGTTGGATTGACAGCCGCATTGGCTGTCGAGATCAGTGGGGTACGAAAGACACTGCTGCCGATCACTGTGAGTCCGGACCCCAGCATGCCTGTTAAGAATGTTCTGCGTTTCATATTGTTGCTCCTATTGACTGAATGCTTTAAAGAACCCGTTCAAGATCTACTGTGGTACTGCCATTTGTGCCTGGGCGGTGCTCGAAATCCTCATTTACGTCGTGTAAACTCCGGTTTCTGCGCTCCTTCCGCACACAACTGCCAGGGGCTCGTAACGATCTTGAACAGGTTCTAAGGATCGGCTATTGGAATTGATATTGCGGGTAACTCATCACGGTTCCGTGCAATTGCTGCAGCAATGCTTCCGCATCAGGATTGGACAGGTCGAAATCAGTGCCCAGAAGCTGTTCTGCATTTTGCTTTGACAAGGCTGTCAGGTCGTCTCCGACGGTCAATTGCAGAAGATAGCCGACAATGCCTTCGGCGGTGCCAAAGCCATGTGTGGGATAGAACAGAAGTGGGTCGACGCTGCTGTTGTTGGAAGTTGCCGGATTGCGCACAAAATCATTGATCCATTTGATGCGCTCGATCAGCAGGCTGGAATTGATCCAGTCGCTGCCGATTTCCGTCCAGCCGGTTGGAACGGGATTTTCATACAGTCGCATACCCATGGCCTTGATTGGAGCCGCCAGGTCGGCGCCTGTCGATACTGCATCCAGGTTTCTCAATGCTCCCACGACAAACTCGACCGGGGTCTTGATTTTACTGCGATAGTACTCGGGCTGGTAAAATTCAGCGGAGTCGAGAATGGTGCGCAATACCTGGGTGATTTGATCGGCATCGGCTGACGCCTTCAGAAAGGTTTGCGCACAGCGGGCGGTCAGTGTGGCCGGCGGCGTGTCACTGACAAAAACCCGGAGCAGTTTTGTGCAGATGAAATTGGCGGTGGAGGCATGGCTCGCCAGGGCATCCAGGTATTGCTCTCCCTGTTCGACGCCTCCATCTGCAATGGTGATGCCGCCGCTGACAGTGCCGGACAAAACAGTATAGGAACCGCCGGTATGCTGCGCGGCATTGAAAAAGAAACGGCCATTTTGCAGATGCCAGCCGGTGAAGATTTCCGCGCCAGATTCGATGTCATGGTGCGTATAGCCGCCGTCGACGCCCATGGTATGCAGTTCCAGTAATTCGCGAGCATAGTTTTCATTGGAGTCGTTCACGACATTGCTGATGCTGTCCAGATAGATGAGCATCGCCGGACTCTTTGCGCTGATGCCCAGCAGATCACGGAAATTACCCAGGGCATTGCTTCGGAAAGCCTGGTTTTCATTCCATTCATACTGGACGCTATCACTGATTTTCATCCCTTGCGCATTGCTGCGGGTGGTATTGATATCGGTATTGAAATGATTGTCCCAGAACCAGGTCATGACTTCCTGCAATTGCCGTTTGCTGTACACCATGTGCCTCAGGGTCCAGGCCTGCAGTTCTTCCTTATTGGTTGGCATGTTGCCCAACAGGGTTGTGGTAAATTCACTGTCATCGATACTGCCGGGATCCAGTTGTTGTTCGAGAAATGCCTGCGCGCCCATGGCTTCGACTTCCTGAAGCAGTGCAGGCGTGGCACCGAAGGTGATGCGATTGATCAGTTGCGCATTGCTGTAATCGACGGCGACCGCCAGGAGATGGATGGTTTTGCTGGAGGTATTGCCAACCGTGTCGCTGGCAGTCAGGGTGATATCCGCCGTTCCACCCTCGGTCATCAGCTTGTTGCCAACCACCAGTGTCCAGATGCCATTGTCGATGGCGAAGTCCACATCCCGGGCATTGATGGTTTCCCCTAGCCCCGAATCGGTCAGGGATGCCTTGAGAGTTGCCACGCCGGTGAGATCGGTGACGCTCCCCGAGAGCAGAAAGCCGGTGACCGGCACCTGCTGATTATCCGTATGTGAGGTAATGACAATGTCGGGTCCCTGCAGGTCACCAACAACCGATACCGATACTGTAGCAGTGCTCTGGTTTTGCGCCTGATCGAATGCCGTGGCAGTGAGCACGATGGTGTTGTCCAGGGAGATCAGTGCGGCTGGTACCCTGGCAGACCAGGTCCTGCTTGCGGCATCGTATGCACCGGCAATGGTCTGACGGCCCTTGACTGGATCTACGATGCTTATCTGCACCTTGTCTATGGCTCGGTTGTCAGTGGCGGAACCAGTGATCGTGAAGCCGATATCGGGTACCTTGCCAGCGTTTTCCGGGGAAGAAAAAGCGACTTTTGGCGGGGTGAGATCCAGTTCATTGGCGCCATCTCTGGTAATGACGAATTGAAATTTTCCCGCACTGGCGATCAGACCGCTGTGGTAGGCTTTGCCGTTTTTGAAGGGTTTGATGGCCTTGAGCACATAGACCTTGCCGGCGCCTATGTCCGGCAGCGTGAAATTGACCTGTCCCAGGACAGAGGTTTTGCCTTTCACGATCAGCTTCAACGAACCGTCGGGCAGTTTTCATAGGCATAAAGATATTTGTCGGCCAGCGCCTTGTTCTGGTCGCCGTCGATCATAAAAGCCTGCAGGTTGCCGGCAACCACCACCTCACAGTTGCCGGGATTGCAGTCGACATTGTCAAAAACACTCTCTGCCGCATGTCTGACTTTGACATCATAGCTTCCACGCAGCAGGGTCATGGCCGTTTGCTGGGCTTTCCAATTGGATCTGGCCACCTGGCTGCCTGCTGCTGAATGATCGATGGCATCCGGCAGATGTACGGATGTGTGCACGCCAAACAGACCAGGGAAGTGTATGACCAGTTTTGCGGTCAAATCCTTGACTGTACAGCGTCCGGAGTTGCAGTCGATATCGTCGACAATTTTTGTTGCAGGGCCCTTTCTGATTTTGACGTCATAATTTTTTCTGAATACGGTAAGGACTGCCCGGTCTGTTTGCCAGTTGAGTTTGCTCACCGCATTGTTGCTGACACTGCCTTTGCCGTTGTCCGGGATATGGACTGATGTATGTACCCCTTTCATGCCAGGAAAGTCCACGGTCAGAGTGGCGGTAATTTGATCGATGCGGCAATTGCCCGAGGTGCAGTCGACGCCATCGATGATCACCTGGTCGGATTTACCTTTTGTTATCCTGACATCATAGCGCTGTTTCAGGACATTGATTGTGGCCTGGTTTTTTTGCCAGTTGAGATGGGTGAATTCTTCCCCGCCGGCTTTACCGGTAATTTCGTCAGGCTGACGCACCGAGGTATGGATGCCGCGCATGCCAGCGAAGTTGACGGTCATCGTGGCAACAAGGTTGTCGATTGTACATGCTCCCGAGCGACAATCGACATTGTCCTTGATGATTGGAGCGGCTCTTTTGCGGCGGATGCTGACATCGTACCGTTTCTTGAAAACCGTAAACGCCACCTGATGTTTTTGCCAGTTTTTATGGGTGACGTTTTTGCCGGATGCAGAGCCGGGCTGACCGTCCGGAACATGCACCGATGTGTGCATGGCGTTCATTCCCTCAAATTTCACGGTCATGTGAGCGGTGATGTCGTCAACTGTACAGATACGGCGGCTGCAATCGACATTGTCGGCAATGTAGACATCCTCACCTTTACGTATTTTGACATCATAGGTTCCGGGGAAAAGGGTCATGACAGCCTGTTTTTTTTGCCAATTATTCTTGCTGAACACTGTTCCGGATGCGCTGTTCGGGGTATGGTCCGATCTGTGCACAGAAGTATGCACGCCGTTCAAGCCAGGAAATTTCACCGTCAATACGGAGGTCACATCGTCCACGCTGCAGTTTCCCGAAGAACAATCGATATTGTCTATGGCGAAACTATACGGGCCTTGCCGCAACAGAACATCGTAGCTGTTTCTGAACACGATCAGCCGGGCCTGCTGCTTTTGCCAGTTCTGGTGTGTGACTTCCTTACCTTTAGCCTGATCGGCGACGGCATCAGGCAGTCGAACCGAGGTGTGGACACCGTTCATTCCGGGGAACCTGACTGTCATGGTTGCAGTCAGGTCATCGACCTGACATTGGCCGCTGGTGCAGTCGACATCATCGACATAAATTGTTTCGGAATGTTTTCTGATGCTCAGGTCGTACATTTGCCGCAATACCGTGATGGCAGCCTGGTTGTTCTGCCAGTTTTTTTGCGTGACTTTCTTCCCCTGCACGCTGTTGTTGATACCGTCAGTCAGGAATACAGATGTATGCACGCCGGACATTCCGGGGAACCGGACAATCAACCTGGCCGTGACATTATCGACGCTGCATTTACCGGACCGGCAGTCGACGTTGTCGACAGCGATTTCTGCTCCGCCATGGCTAACCTTGACATCGACGATTTGCCGAAGCACCGGAATGACAGCTCCGGCCTTTTGCCAGTTTTTCTTGTTGATTTGAGCGCCGGATGCCTGTCCATCGAGATTGTCCGGGACATGCACCGAAGTATGGACACTGCTGAGACCGGCAAAATTGACGCGCAGGGACGCTACAATTTCATCGACAGCACAGGTGCTTTTCCTGCAGTCGACAGCATCGATGACCAGTCTGCCGGCCCCTTTTTCAATGATCATGTCATATATTCCCTGTGCTACGGTTATTACCGCAGCGTTATTTTTCCATCTGGATTTTTTCACCAATGTTCCACTCGCCGAGTTGCTGATACCATCGGCTGTCCGTACCTGAAGGTGTACACCGGTCAAACCGGGAAAGTTTACATGCAGAGTCGCTGTGCTGGAACCGGTTGTCGCGGCAGTGCCCGAGGAACAGTACAGAAACACCAGTAGAACAAAAACAACATGTCTTCCAGTTGTCGTTATGATTGATTGCGGCATGGAAACTCTCCGGTGTGTGGTGATTGAAATCTGGGAATGGCAGGCAATAGAATAAGTGCCAATAAAAATCGTGGTTGTGAATTGGCGCGCAAAATAGCGGTTTTGACTTGTGGCTAATTCACATTATGGGGGTTGCTGTTGGCTTGAGCCTGGATTTGATTCAATCCTAAGGTGTCAAGTCTTGCAATCATGCAGATAATACCAGGGCATTATTTCAATAACTGACCTCGTCACTCCAGATTTGAAAAAACGATATTGGAGACGGTGCTTCCGGGCATGAGGTTGCTTTTGGTGACATTGGGAGGGTTGACAGAGATGAAAAGAAATTATCTGGAGCATCATATTGAACCAACAATGGATGATGATTTCAGGGCTGAAACATGAACGAGTCTTAAAAACCCGTATCCGGACTTCATTCCGTCATACGAAGCCATCAGCTTCAGCTGGTGGTTGTAGAGTGGATGTTAATCAAAATAACACAATATCTTCTTCTGAATGTAACAATGCACCTTTACTATTTCATTTCCACTTACTTAGAACATAAGGGAAATTTTAATGCAACCATTTCAAAAAAGAATCATGTTAACGAGTATATTGTTAGCATTTACACACACATCATCTGCTGGAACTGATATCTTTTTTAACCCTTTAACGCAATCTGCTGCAGTTGCTCAAGTACCTGATCATCTCAATGAATTAAATTCACCTTGGCAAGTTCCTGCCGGAGTCAGTTACAAAAATCTGACTAGTCTTCATGAAATTGAAAGCGATCCAACACAATCTACTATTCGTGTTCCAGGTTTGGGATCTGGTGCATCCATGACGGATATGAATGCTTTCGATCCAACTGGGCGATATATATTTTTACCTCATGAGGTAAGGTATGGTGCGGGTTTGAGTCGTTATGACACAAAAACTGACAGGACTGTTAATCTGTTCCATGGCGATATGGGAGGGCAGGGCGGTGATTGGAGTAACGATTTCGGAGCTTTTGACCCAGCCACTTGGACTCCTGTTGATACTTTGTTGGTTGGTGAAGAATGGTCGGGTCAAGGACGGCTTTTTGAGGTTGTTAACCCGATGGCCGATGTCGAAGGCGGAGAGCAAATCATCCTTAATGAGCTTAATAGCATCCCTAATGTCGGTCATGAAGGATTACGCTTTAACCATGCAGGTACAGCATTGTATTTCGTCGATGAGGATCGTTCTGGTTCCATATACAAATTCGTACCTTCAGCTCCAGGTGATTATAGTAAAGGCCAGACTTTTGTGTTACGAGTAAACGGTTTTACTGGTGATCCGTCAGCTAATGCAGGCAAGTATCCAAACAATAATCCTGCCGAAAGAACAGGCATGGCGACATGGGTTGCAATGACTGATATCTCTGGTAAAGCACTGACAGCCACAGACCCATTCGATAATGTAACTCGTGGTGGTCGGGCAGCAGCAGATGAATTATATGCTACTCCATTCCGTCGCCCAGAAGATATTGAAGTTGGTTACCTTAAAAATGGTCATGAAGTGCTTTATTTCACTGCAACTGAAGAGTTGGCAGTTTATTCTGTCGAAGAGCTGGGGCAGAATAGATCAATGGTTCGTTTGGCAGCCGATGAAAGCACGGCTAAAAATCTGGGTTATCCTGCTACCACTGGAACTATATCCTCTCCAGATAACTTGGCTCAGGATGCTCTTGGCAATATCTATATTGTTGAAGACAAACCTAACGGGGATGATTTGGGTGGTGATGTTTGGTTTCTGCGCGATACTGACAATGACGGGGTTGCTGAATCAGTTGACCATTTTATGAGCTTGCAGGTTAAAGGTGCGGAAAATACAGGCATGATCTTTAACCCCGCTAACCCTACTCAATTTATCATTAATGTTCAACATCCTGAAAGTACCGCTATCGAAAATGGCATGGGCGATGCTACATGGCTGATTGATCTTGCAAATGTCGTTGCACCAGTATGTGAATTTGACAGAGATGTCGAATATGATGATGAAGAACATGGTGATGATCAGGTAAAAACATGTAGCAATTACGAAGATACTAACTTTGTTCGCAAGTTAATAAAAGCCGGGAAATAATATCACTCTATCTGTGTTTGGTAATTTAAGGAATATGCACGGAAAATACTTCTCGTGGACAGGGATGCAGATTTATAGCTGCTTATTGTATATCGAAGCGGCGTTGCTGAAACAGTCACATGGCTTGCTGTGTGTCTGTTTCAGTGTCCTGATCTGGTCAATGCGAAGCAACCACCAGTTGACTTGTGGCAGGTGGGTTCTGTATGATGGTTTGCAAGACGTGACCCTTATTCCCTTACGATCTCGTTATAACCTTATTTGTTAGAAGCTATTTTCTCAAGACGCTCAGCTAACCAAACTTTGATAATTGATTGGCGCGTGACACCGAGATGCTTTGCTTCTCTATCAAGTGACTCAATCATCCATGTGGGAAAGTCAACATTTACCCTTTTTTGCTCTTGATTGGGGCGCCTGGATTTTGATAAATCCAGATCATCTAGAATGGATTCACCATTTTCAAATTTTTTGTCTAGTGTTTTAGCTTTCATAGAGTTTTACCTCTTCAATACGCGAGCGGCGCACAGAAATAATACGAATGTTTTTGTCACGATATGTGATTATGGCTGACCAGTGCATCATTGAGATTTTGCCAATAACGATAAATCTTGCTTCATCGGTAGTTTTGGCAGGTACCTCAAGTAAATCGGGGTCGCTCCATAAGGATTGAGCGGTATCAAAATCAATACCATGTTTGGCTAGATTTTGAGTGCTTTTATTCTGATCATATTCAAATGACAGCATGGTATAGAATATATACTTATTTTATACCGCCGGCAAGTGTTTGTTTGTTTCTAACGCCTGCCGCTGGAGAGTAGACTTTAGCCAGCGCCTGCTGGTGAAATGCCTTGGTATGTTGTACTTTTTGTGTCATTTTGAATATCCCTTTAAAAAACAGCGGAACAGGCGAAGGAGCCCGGAGGGCTCCTTCCCATCAGCCAACAACCGGTATTATCCCACTTAATTAGACCCCAGGGGTTTTATGGTAGAGGCGACAGATATCCTGATACAGGGGGAAGTCAAGGCAATGACCCTGTGAGGCACCCATCAGGCTCTAGCAACGGAAATCTGTCCATTATCCAATCATCGGACAAAAAAACAGCAGCCTGACTGTTCATTCAGGCTGCTTCACAAAAAGCTATTTTCATAGCAGCGTCCACACCTTCATCCAACCTCGGGCCCGTCCAACAAACGGTTCATGTCGTGGCTCGCTTCGCGATCACGACAGTATCTTATTCGTTAGGCCTGTTTACGCCATGAAATATTAACTTCCCTATGTTGTGCAACACAATCTCGTAGATAAAGATTTATTAGACTCTGATAGGGAACACCAGATTCATCTGCCATCTTCTTGAAATAACCTATAACATCCTCACTAAGTCTTATTGTCACTGGCTTTTTTAATTTTAACGCATACGGATTCTTCCGAGACTTCATCTTGGAAAAGTCATATTCTTTTTTCATCATCTATCACCTTCGTAGAACTTTCGTTCTTTCCTCGTTGCTTTACGCGCAGAAATTATTCGGATGGTATTTCCAGAATCTCTTTCACAATGACAAATGAGCAGAACTCTGGACTCGCCGCTAACACCCAACATCAGAAATCGGTCTTCACTTAATCTCCGATCCCTCAGGATCGTAGAATTGAACTGCAAATTCATCGTAAAACACAGACTGCGCCTCCTCGAAAGAAATTCCGTGTCTCTTCAGATTCGATGCAGATTTAGCTGGATTCCACTCAAACGTTAGCATATGTACATTGTATGTACGTTTTAGGGTTTTTTCAATTAGGCCTAGCGCCCATATCACTCACACAAATAAGCGAGCAAGGAATATGATAAATTAGAAAAACTCAAATTTACCACAAAACCATAACAAAGTTGTGCCGCTTATTTGTGGTCAAGTGTATGTGATGGTTAGGTTTTGATTTACGCCATCCTTTAATGTGGTATTGCAAGAACTGACCCTCATTCCCCAGTCTATTGGTTCTACTTTGTCACATTGAACATAATTTAAGCAGGTTCGGATGTTCGTTCCGGAAAATTCCGTGAACCCATCCCAAGGGGCTTGATGACAGCATCCCTGCTGCCGACATCCCGGGTCGAACATCCAAACCCCGTCTTTGCAGAATTTGAAAAGTAGAATGAGGCATACTTTGATCCCGTGATCAGACTCGCTGCACGGACCTGTGCAGCAACGAGAGTACCAGATCACGTCCCTGAAAATTATTCTGCATCGTTACCCTGATGCAATACACCATTAATGCTCGCGTACCCGCCGAATGGCAACCTTGGCAACGGGATTGCGCCAGTCAAACTGGGCGGCATCGAGATCACCGATGCCATGAATACCGGCATGAATATGAACAAACCCCTCACCTGCAACAGCAGAAGCTGTATCTGCATTGCCGCAAGGCGGACCGGGAATATAGCTGCAAGATTCATCATTGGCTTCTGCGCCCGCATCATAGGCAGGCACGCTAATCATTCTGGCTTTTTTGGGCAATCTTATTTTACTGATGCCCATAAATGCATCATTACTGCTAACCAGCATGGCCGCCAGGCTCAAAAAACGGTTGTCATGATCACTATGGATCATGATTGTTTCACTATGGCCGGGCAATATGACTGACTTGCCAAGAACGTGAGCTTAAACTGATTTCAAGTAATATTGTCGAATCAGCTTGACTTTATAGTCAACCCCGTCTATTCTTGGTCGCCATGAAAGGCACAAGGGCAACGGCATGACGGGATATTTCGGCTCCAAGGCTGCAGCGGGGTT
>JAJRWJ010000123.1 GCA_024276805.1 Gammaproteobacteria bacterium | reverse complement strand
ATCTCTAACGACGGTTCTGCAATGCGGCGATGCGTTCTTCCAGTGGCGGATGGCTCATGAACAGTCTGCTGACGCCGCCGCCGTTGATGCCGAATGCTGCAAATTCACCAGGCAAATCCTGAGGGTTCTGAGCCCGTTGCAGCGCTTTCAGGGCGGCGATCATTTTTCCCCTTCCCGCCAGTCTTGCGCCACCGGCATCGGCCTTGAATTCCCGGTAGCGGGAGAACCACATGACGATCATGCTGGCGAGAATGGACAGACAGATTTGTGCTATCATCTGGGTGATATAATAGCCGATGCCCAGGCCTCTGTCGTTTTTCAACAGCACGCGGTCGACGATATAGCCGATCACCGAAGCCAGAAAATAAACGAAAGTATTGACCACACCTTGCAGCAAGGCCATGGTCACCATATCGCCATTGGCGACATGGGTCATTTCATGACCGACCACGGCTTCCACTTCGTCGGCATTCATGGTCTGCAGCAGTCCGGTACTGACGGCGACCAGCGCCGCATTTTTATTCATGCCGGTGGCGAATGCGTTCGGGTCCGGTGTATTGAAAATCCCCACTTCCGGCATGCCGATGCCAGCCATTTGTGCCTGACGGTTGACGACATTCACCAGCCATTGTTCGGTTTGATTCTGCGGATGGGTGATGACATGCACGCCCATGGATTTTTTCGCCATCCATTTCGACAGCATCAGGGATATCACCGAGCCGCTCATGCCGATGATGGCGGAAACCAGCAGCAGTGCATTCAGATCCAGATTGACGCCCTGCTGGTCCAGGATTCCATTGATTCCCAACAGGTTGAAAATGACCGTAATCACTACCAGGATGGCGGCATTGGTAGCCAGGAAAAGTAAAATTCGCAACATGGTTATAACCTTTTGTAGAAGTTGGTAAGATACGTTGACAGCAATGGATATGGCGCCGGGAATGGAAAATTTCAATCTCGATGCGATGTTTTTTTGTGTCAATAGGACAAAATCTGGCAGCTTATGTTCCACTCATTTTCCGGGGTCCAGGGATCACTGGCATTGAGAGAGGCAAAAAACGCCGCCTGGGTTGGCGCTGGCGTAACCCGGAAAGCCTTTGTAAAATGGCGAAATACACATTCGCCAATCCAGGCGATGCTACTCGATCTGATGGCGGTAAGGCCAGGGTGGGGGGGGTATAAAGCTGATTTTTTTCTGCGCTGAGTATGTTCCATAAGAGGTGACGATTATGCAAATGCCGTTCTTTTCGATATTACTGCTGTTTGCAGCTTCGATCAACATTGGCTGTGCCGGTGACCCTGTCGATAACCAGGCGGTTCTGAGTAAAATCAATGTCCCGAGAGGATTTGTCGTTTCTTACTTTGCGCAACAAATCGACAACGCCCGGAGCATGGCGTTGGGTGACAACGGTATCGTCTATGTCGCCACCGGCCGTCGTGATGAAGTCTGGGCTCTGCAGGACAGCGATGGCGATGGCAGAGCGGACAGACGTTTTTTGATCGCATCGGGTTTGAATATGCCCAATGGCGTCGCCTATGCCGACGGTTCGCTGTATGTCGCCGAGATTCACCGCATCATCAAGTTTGAACAGATCACGCAAAACCTGGCGCATCCACCACAGCCGCTGGTCGTTTTCGACCAGTTTCCCCGCAAGCGCCATCATGGCTGGAAATATCTGCGTATCGGGCCGGATGGCAAACTGTACACCGCAGTGGGCGCGCCCTGTAATATCTGTGATCCCGAACCGTCCATTTTTACCTCGCTGGTCAGAATGAACCGGGATGGCAGCGGTTTCGAGATTCTCGCCCGGGGGATTCGCAATAGCGTTGGCTTCGACTGGCATCCGGCAACGGGAGCATTGTTTTTCACCGACAATGGCCGTGATTATCTCGGGGACGACGCACCGCCGGAGGAATTGAACAAATGGTCGAAAAAGGGCCAGCATTTTGGCTACCCCTATTGTCATGGCGGCATGCCCGATCCCAAATTCGGCAAGGGTAAAAAGTGTCGACACTATGTGCAGCCGGAATGGCAGTTCAAGGCGCATATGGCTCCGCTGGGAGTGCGCTTTTATCGAGGCAGTCAGTTTCCCGAGCGCTACCAGGGACAAATGCTGGGTGCGCTGCATGGTTCCCGGAACAGATCGAAGCCGCATGGCTACCGTGTCGTGCTGATCCGCTTCAAGCAGGGCAAACCGGTTTCGGAAACGGTGTTTGCCGACGGCTGGCTGGAAAAAAATGGCCAGGTTCTGGGGCGGCCCGTGGATATCATCGAACTGGCCGATGGCAGTCTGCTGGTGTCCGATGATCACCGGGGCGTCATTTACAGAATTGCCTATCGACAAATCAGGCAATGACAGCGATGAAAAATAACAGCAGGGAATTCATAATCATTCGTCAGGAGACTCCCTATCAGGGCTTCTTCAGACTGGAAAAGTACCGGCTCAGACATTCGCTGTTTGCCGGTGGCTGGACCGGGGAACTCGACCGGGAACTGTTTCGCCGCGGCAATTGCGTGGCAGTCCTGCTCTATGACCCGGGGCGTGATCAAATCGTGCTGATCGAGCAGTTCCGGGTCGGTGCAATTTTGCATCAGGAACAGCCCTGGTTGCTGGAAATCGTCGCCGGCGCCATTGAAGAGGGGGAGGCGGCAGAACAGGTTGCCTATCGCGAGTCCCTTGAAGAGGCGGGCTGCGAGATCCTGGAACTGATCAAGGTCTGTGAGTTTTATACCACCCCGGGAGGTTCTTCGGAGCGGATCACCCTGTTCTGCGGCCGGGTCGATGCCTCCGATGTACAAGGCATACACGGGCTGGATGACGAAGACGAGGATATCCTGGTGCGTGCGGTGAGTTTTTCCGAGGCATACAATCTGGTCGAACGGGGTGAAATCGATTCGGCAATCCCCATTCTCGCGATACAGTGGCTGGCGCTGAATCGCAGTGATTTGAGAAAAAAATGGCTTGCTGAATAATT
>JAJRWJ010000122.1 GCA_024276805.1 Gammaproteobacteria bacterium | reverse complement strand
TAGATGGAACGGAACTGTCCCGGCCAGGACCGGGCAATGACCAGGATGCCTTCCGCTTCGCCTTCCAGGATATTGCCGGCATTGTCCAGAATCTCCGGTTTGACGCCGAAGAAGGGCAGGGTGGCCGAGCCGGGCTTCAAGTCCGTGGCGCCGGGCAGCGGCGTGATCATGATGCCGCCGGTTTCAGTCTGCCACCAGGTGTCGACGATTGGACAGCGGGCATTGCCGACGACATGATAATACCATTCCCAGGCTTCCGGATTGATGGGTTCGCCGACGCTTCCGAGAATACGCAGGGAACTGCGTTTGGTGCGCCGCACATAGTCGTCCCCCTGCGCCATCAGAGCCCGGATTGCCGTGGGCGCGGTATAGAAAATATTGACCTGATGCTTGTCCACCACCCGCCAGAAACGGTCGGCTTCCGGGTAGGTGGGCACGCCTTCGAACATCAGGGTGGTCGCACCGTTGCACAACGGTCCATAGATGATGTAGGAATGTCCGGTGACCCAGCCGATATCGGCGGTGCACCAATAGATGTCGCCATCGTGATAATCGAACACATATTTATGGGTCATTGCGGCATACAGCAGATAACCACCGGTGCTATGCAGGACCCCTTTGGGTTTGCCGGTCGAACCGGAGGTATAGAGAATGAACAGCGGATCTTCCGCCGCCATCGGCGTTGCCGGGCAGTCGCTGGAGGCGTTGGCCATTGCCTGGTGATACCAGATATCCCGCGGCTCCTGCCAGGGAATTTCCGCGCCGGTATGCCTGATCACGATGACATGCTCGATGTTGGGACAACTTGCCACGGCCTTGTCGGCATTGAGTTTCAGGTGCGCAGTCCTGCCACCGCGCAGGGTTTCGTCGGCACAGATCAGATACCGGCAGTCGGCATCCAGAATTCTGTCCTTCAGGGCATCGGCGGAAAAGCCGCCAAAGACGATGGAATGTACAGCGCCGATCCGGGTGCAGGCGAGCATCACGGTCGCCGCTTCGGCGATCATCGGCAGATAGATACAAACCCGGTCACCCTTGCCGACACCCAGGGATTTCAGGACATTGGCGAATTTACAGACCTGTTGGTGAAGTTCCCGGTAAGTGATTTTCCTGTCCACTGACGGGTCGTCGCCTTCCCAGATGATGGCGGTCTGATCGCCACGTTTTTCCAGATGGCGGTCCAGGCAGTTGTAGCTGACATTCAATTCACCGCCTTCGAACCAGCGGATATGGCCGGTTTTGAAGTCACAATCCATGACCCTGTCCCATGGCCGGCTCCAGTCGAGAAATTTTTCCGCCTGCTCCGCCCAGAACGCTTCTGGTTCGGCAATGGAATGCTGATACATGGTCTGGTAGATTTCCGGCGTGATATGTGCCTGTTCGATAATTTCCGGTTTGATAGCATAGATTTTATGTTCAGACATGAAGTGATCCTTGTTCAAGAATGGGGGTATTGCTGATTTTACGGGCATGGCAGCGTATAAGTGAAGGGCGCCAGACCCGTGCGTGTCGGTAATGTTCCGACGGGGCATTGTTTATCGCTGCCGTTGAGAAAAAGCAGTTTAGTCGATTCCCCTGCCGAGTGCAGCAATATTTGCCAGTCTGTCTGGCTGCCAGTTACCGACAGCCCAGGTCAGCAACTCATCGACCGGACAGTTTTGCAGTTCCTGCGGCGGATCCTGCTGCAGCAGTGTCAGCAGTTGGTGCAGTGTCTTGCCAATATTCCTGGCGCCTACCGCTTCGGCATGGGTCTGTTTGCTCAATTTGTTGCCCTGGCTGTCGGTAATGACCGGGACATGCATATAGTCGGGGGAGGCAATGCCCAGTTTGTGCTGCAAATAGATCTGTCTGGGCGTCGAATCCAGCAGATCGAAGCCGCGCACCACTTCGGTTACCCGCTGTGCATGATCATCGACGACCACGGCAAGCTGATAGGCGATGATCCGGTCGCGGCGTTTGATGATGAAATCGCCATGCTGCCGGGCCAGGTGGTGTTGCACCTCTCCCTGCAACAAGTCGGAAAAGACAACGGAATCCGTGTCGATCCTGATGCGCAGTGCATGAGGCTGACTGTGGGAATGCCGCCTGTCGCGGCAATGGCCGGGGTAAATATTGCACTGCTGAGAATTGTCCGTTGAAAACTGACGGAGCGTTTTGCGCGAGCAAATGCAGGCATAGGTAATATTCTGTCTGGACAGTTCCTGCACTGCGGCAAGATAGGCTTCGGACTGCTCGCTCTGAAAGTAGACCCGGTCATCCCAATGCAGGCCGAAACTGCTCAGCGTTTGCAGGATGGCGTCGGTGGCGCCTGGCGCGTTGCGCGGGGTATCCAGGTCATCGATTCTGAGCAGCCATGTGCCCTGACGTGATCTGGCCTGGAGATAGCTGGCCAGCGCGGTATACAGCGATCCGAGATGCAATGGCCCGGTCGGGGATGGTGCAAATCGGCCAATATAATGCTTGTCGGTTTGGTTCCGGGTTATCCCATTTGTTTTTCGCGCAATTCGTCGAGGGTTTTACAGTCGATGCACAGTGTCGCGGTGGGACGCGCCTCGAGACGGCGAATGCCAATTTCAACACCGCAGGATTCACAGTAGCCATAGTCGCCGGATTCGATCTCCTTCAGGGCTTCGTCGATTTTTTTGATCAGCTTTCTTTCCCGGTCGCGGGTGCGCAATTCCAGACTGAATTCAGACTCCTGTGTGGCCCGGTCGTTGGGGTCGGGAAAATTGGCCGCATCGTCCTGCATGTGATGGACAGTCCGGTCCACTTCCTGCATCAAATCGGCTTTCCAGTTTTTCAAAATCTTCTCGAAATGTTCGAGTTGTGCTTCGTTCATATATTCTTCGCCCGGTTTTTCTTCATAGGGCGTAAAACTGAAAGGCGTGCTCGTCTCAGTTTTAGCAACTTCGGTCATCCCCTAACTCCTCACACAAGATCAATAAAGACGCGCATTTTTATCAGAATACGGGTTACTGTGCAAGGTTTATTGCTGTTTTTTTATTTTTCGATTTTAAATCGAAGCGTTTAAGTTACTATAGCGACACCATTGATACGGGAATTCAGAGAACGAAAACAGATGAGTGAACAGATTGCCAAGCGTATGCGGAATATTTCTCCATTTTATGTCATGGAGCTGTTGCAAAAAGCCCGGGTACTGGAAAGTCAGGGGCGGGATATCGTACACATGGAGATTGGCGAACCCGATTTCGCCACACCCGATGCAGTGCTTCGGGCCAGTATCGGGATTTTGCAGCGTGGACAGATAAAATATACACCGGCTGCGGGTCTGCCTGATCTACGGGACAAAATAGCGCATTACTACCGACGCCAATATTCCGTCGACGTCGATCCACAGCGCATTTTTATCACGCCGGGCGCTTCCGGGGCATTTTTACTTGCCCTGGGTGTATCCCTGAATCCGGGTGATGAGGTGCTGATGACCGATCCCTGTTATCCCTGCAACAGCAACTTTGTCAACTTTCTGGACGGCGTCGCCAAGTTGATTCCAGTCGCTGCCGGGTGCAATTATCAACTGAATGCACAACTGCTGGAACAGCACTGGGGTAACAGGACGCGCGCCGCACTGATCACCTCTCCCGCCAATCCGACCGGATCGGTCATTGCCGCCGGAGATCTGCGGCAATGCATCGAGTTGCTGCGAAGCAGGGGAGGACTTCTTTATTCGGATGAAATCTATCATGGCCTGGTCCATGGCGGCCAGGCCGCCAGCGCGTTGCAATTCAGCGATCAGGTTTTTGTCATCAACAGCTTTTCCAAATATTTTGCCATGACCGGCTGGCGGATTGGCTGGCTGATCGCTCCGGAAAACTATTGTGATGCCGTGCAGCGTCTGGCGCAAAATATCTTTATTTCCACGCCATCCCTTTCCCAATATGCCGCTCTGGAAGCTTTTTCCGAAGAGAATCTCGAGGAACTGGAAAACCGGGCAGCGGAATTTGCACGGCGGGGCGAATTTCTCTACCGGGAACTGCGCAGGTTGGGTTTCGGCATCGCCAGAAAACCGGAAGGCGCCTTCTATATTTATGCGGATTGCAGCAAATTCACCGGGGACAGTTATCAGTTCGCACTGGATTTGCTGCAGCAGGAAGGGGTCGCCGTGACGCCGGGCAAGGATTTCGGCAACAACGATCCACACAGACACATCCGTTTCGCCTACACCACGGCAATGGAACGGCTCACTGAAGGGGTGCGGCGCCTGGAAAGATTTATCGCTGGCTAAATGTCTGCTTTCCGGGTTCCTGGAGCAGTACCGAAAAAGGCTCGACGACGACCCATTCCCCTTTATCGACACCAGTGCATTCGGCCGGCAGGACGATATAGCAATTTGCCCGGCTGACTGCGCTGAGAATATGCGAGCCCTGTTTTCCGGCGCTTGCCACTGTCAGACCGCCATCTTCATGCAGCGTCAATATGCCGCGCTGGAATTCCTGCCTGCCGGGTGATTTTTGCAAAGCACTGGTGCATTGCGCCTTGCAGCGCAACGCCCTGGTTTTTCCGGCGCCACTCAAGAGGTGCAGGGCCGGGGCGACGAATTGCTGAAAGGTGGCGATCACCGAAGCGGGATTGCCCGGCAGGCCGAAAAAACAACAGTGGCCGATTTTTCCATAGGCCAGCGGCTTGCCAGGCTTCATGGCGATTTTCCAGAAATCGACCCGGCCGATTTCAGCGAGTATCGCTGCAATGTAATCGGCATCCCCCACCGAGGCGCCGCCGGTGGTGATCAGGACGTCATAATTGGCGGCGCTGTCGCTGAGGCATTGCCGCAGTCTGTCCCTGTCATCACCGACCACGCCGAGATCCACGGCGGCATATTCCGCCAGCAGGCCGGTCAGGGTATAGCGGTTGCTGTCGTAGATCCGGCCCGGCCCGAGGGGCTGGCCAAGCGCCGTCAATTCATCCCCGGTGGAGAGAAAGGCAACCTTCACTGGCCTTTTCACGCGGACATGGTAAACCCCGGCGGACGCGAGCAGTCCCAGATCCATCGCGGTCAGTTTCTTCGGCGGCTGCAACAGCAGTTGCCCCTGCGCTATGTCCTCGCCGGGCAGCCTGATATTTTCCCCCGGCTGGAGATTCCCGGGGAAATGGACGACACCATCGTCGACTTGCACATGTTCCTGCATTGCCACGCAGTCGGCGCCTCCGGGCAGCATGGCGCCGGTGAAAATCCGGATGCACTCGCCGGGTTGCAGTGGCTTCCGGTATGGGTGTCCCGCCAGCGACACCCCCACCAGTTTACGCTGGAAAGGCGAGCTCTTTTGACAATGGCAGGCGTAGCCATCCATGGAGGCGTTGCTGAATCCCGGGATGTCGGCGGGGGCATACAGCGGTTCAGCCAATACCCTGTTCAAGGCCATTTTCAGGGAAACCTGCTGTGTGCCGTGAACCGGCTGCAAGCCTGCCCTGATCCTGTCCAGGGCATCATTGACAGTCAGCAGGTTCCGTGCAGCCGGGCTGCAGACATCAGACATGCTT
>JAJRWJ010000121.1 GCA_024276805.1 Gammaproteobacteria bacterium | reverse complement strand
GGCCATTCCACCGGCGAGATTGCCAGCCAGACGGCAATCCAGACCATTCAGCAATCGGTCTCTGCCTATCTGCCTGACAAAACGCCGGTGACGTTGCATGCATCTGATGCAATTCATGCAAGTTTGCAGTATCTGGCGGAGTCCTTGGACAAGGCCAACACGCACCTCCATGCTGTCAATCTAGGCAACGGCTACCCCGACGGCTGCGGCATGGGCACCACGGCTGTCGGCTGCTGGCTGTTCCTCGAGGCACACAAGATGCTGGTTTTCAACATTGGTGACAGCCGCCTGTACCGCTTGAGAAACGGCCAGTTGCAGCAACTGACCAAGGATCATTCACTGCTGCAGGAGTGGAAAGACCAGGGCGGCAATGGCGTCCCACCGGAAGCCAATGTAATCCTGCAGGCTCTCGGCCCCTATCCGGAAATCGAACCTGAATTACAGATTCTGTCCATCGAGGAGAACGACCGTCTGCTGCTGTGTTCCGACGGACTGTATGGCATGCTCGATGAAGCTGCGCTTGCCGCCTCTCTGACCCGCATGAACCCCGACAACCTGGATGCTCTTTGCAACGATCTTATCGATCAGGCAAACCAGCAGGGCGGCCGGGACAATATCTCGGTGATTCTCTGCCTTTGCCACCATGGAACCAGCAAACCACTGAATAAACCGGCAATTCTTGCAGCTTAGAAAAATCTGATCCCCCAAATCCCGGCAATGCATCGCAGCCATTGCGTCAACAACATGCACATGTAGGATGTGCTGACGCCAGGAAGCGCATCAATCTCCAACATATGCGCCATATTGGCCAACCGGCGCAGTTTCCGGGATAATAAGCGCAGTTTTTTCAACCACATCCCTTCATGGCACAAGGATATACATGCTTTTACTCTCAAAAAAACTGGACTGGCTGGGCAACATCAAAGGTGATGTGCTGGCTGGTCTGGTCGTTGCACTGGCGCTGATACCGGAAGCGATTGCCTTTTCCATCATTGCCGGCGTCGATCCCAAAGTCGGTCTTTATGCATCCTTCTGCATCGCCGTCACTACAGCCATTGTCGGCGGCAGACCCGGCATGATCAGCGCCGCGACGGCCGCAATGGCGCTGTTGATGGTAACCCTGGTGAAAGAACATGGCCTGCAATATCTGTTGGCCGCCACGCTGCTGACAGGCGTCTTTCAGATTATCGCCGGCTATTTCAAGCTTGGCAGCCTGATGCGCTTCATCTCCCGCTCGGTGGTGACCGGCTTTGTCAATGCCCTGGCGATACTCATCTTCATGGCCCAGCTGCCGGAACTGACCCATGTTTCCTGGCATGTCTATGCCATGACAGCGGGCGGTTTGGGCATCATCTATTTATTCCCCTATCTGCCGGTCATCGGCAAGTCCATCCCTTCGCCACTGGTGTGTATCGTCATCCTGACCGGCATCGCCATGGCCCTGCATCTGGATATTCACACCATCGGTGACATGGGGCAATTGCCCGACACGCTGCCCGTCTTCCTGTGGCCGGACGTGCCGTTGACCCTGGAAACCCTGAAAATCATACTTCCCTATGCCGTTCCCCTTGCCGTGGTCGGTTTGCTGGAATCGCTGATGACCGCCACGATCATCGATGATCTGACCGATACCAGCAGTGACAAGAACCGCGAATGCAAAGGCCAGGGCATTGCCAATATAGGCGCTGGATTGATAGGCGGCATGGCGGGCTGTGCGATGATCGGACAATCCGTCATCAACATCAAATCAGGCGGTCGCGGCCGACTGTCCACGCTGTTGGCCGGTATTTTTCTGCTGATCATGGTGGTTTTTCTGGATCAGTGGATCAAACAGATCCCCATGGCGGCGCTGGTCGCGGTGATGATCATGGTATCCATCGGTACATTCAGCTGGTCCTCCATCCGCAACCTGAAACAATATCCGGTTTCGACCAACAGCGTCATGATCGTGACCGTCGTAGTGGTGGTCTGGAGCCACAACCTGGCCCTGGGCGTGTTGGTCGGCGTTTTACTGGCATCATTGTTCTTCGCCAATAAAATCAGCCATTTCATGTATGTCGACTCAGAATTGAATGAAGAGACCGACACCCGGACCTACCATGTCGTGGGACAGGTGTTTTTCAATTCGGCGGACAAATTCACCGCGGCATTCAATTTCAAGGAGGCCGTAGAGAAAGTCGTGATCGATCTGCATCGTGCGCATTTCTGGGACATCTCCTCGGTGTCGGCACTGG
This sequence comes from Gammaproteobacteria bacterium, assembly GCA_024276805.1. Classification (GTDB taxonomy): domain Bacteria; phylum Pseudomonadota; class Gammaproteobacteria; order Methylococcales; family Methylomonadaceae; genus JANEMG01. The sequence continues at coordinate 4,387 of JAJRWJ010000121.1, read as the reverse complement.
ACAAAGTGGTGCTGAAATTTCGCCGGGAAGGCGCCGCAGTTGAATTGATTGGTCTGAACGAAGCCAGCGCCACCATCATCGACCGATTTGGCATTCATGACAAACCGGAAGAAATTGAAAAAATCATGGGAGGTCACTAATGACCGATAAAACAAAAGTTGTATTGGCCTGCATCGACGGTTCGGTACTCAGTGAAGCCGTCTGTGATTACGCAGCCTGGATAGCGAAGCGCGTCGAGGCGCCATTGAAACTGCTGCATACCATCGACCACCATCATGAAACCGCAGCCAAAACGGACCTGTCCGGCAATATCGGCCTGGACAGCCGCGAACATCTGCTGGAAGAGATAACCAGCATTGAACAACAGCAAAGCAAACAGCGCCTGCAGCAAGGCAAAGCCATTCTGCTGAAGGCAAAACAGCGCGCCCTTCAGGACGGCATCGCCGATCCTATCAAATGTCTGCAGCACGGCAGTTTACTTGACGCTCTGGTCGAATTCGAGGACGACATCCGCGTCCTGGTGATTGGCGCGCGGGGGAAGATACATGAAAACCTTACCGACCAGATAGGCGCCAAGCTGGAAGCCATGATTCGCTCTTTGCACCGGCCGATTCTGGTGGTCTACGAGGCATTCACGGCGCCACAACGCATCATGATCGCCTACGACGGCAGCATGGCGGCCGACAAGGCGGTGGACCTGGTGGCCAACAGTCCGTTGTACAAGGGCCTGGTCTGCCACCTGGTCTGTGTCAGAAAAAAACAACCGGCTGACGAACTGCTGGAAAAAGCCGCCGACAAACTGCGTGCCGCCGGTGGCATTGAAATCATCAGCGCCAGCCTGACCGGCAAAGTCGAACAGGAACTCTGTGACTATCAGCTCAACCATCAGATCGATATGACCATCATGGGCGCCTACAGCCACACCCGCCTGCATGATTTGCTGCTGGGAAGCTTCACCAGCAAAATGCTGCTGAAGACCAAAAAACCCCTGCTGCTGCTGCGCTAGTCCGTACTTTGCCCGCCCGGCTTCAATGACCGGCAGCCTGGCAGCGCTGTTCAGCAAACAGCGCGGCGCCGACGATGCCGGCTTGATTGAGAAAGGCGGCGGGTCGGACTTGTGCATCGATGCTGATCTGCGCCTCAAATTTGGCAAACTTTTTACTGGCGCCACCGCCAAGAATGATCAGATCAGGCCAGAACAGCCCCTCCATTGTCGCCAGATATTGATTGAAGCGTTGCCCCCAGCTTTTCCAGCCCAGGTCTTCAGCTTTACGCACTGCATCTGAGGCAAAATGTTCGCCTTTTTGACCATTTGCCAGATACAGATGGCCCAACTCAGTATTGGGCAGCAATCTACCGTCGGTGAACAGCACCGTTCCCAGACCGGTTCCGATAGTGATCAGCAGCACCACACCAGTTTGCCCGGCGCCTTCGCCGAAGCGCATTTCCGCCATTCCCGCCGCATCGGCATCGTTCAGGTTGAAGCAGGAGCAATCGGTCGCTTGCGAAAACAACTTGTCGATATCGGCGCCGATGAATGCCGGAGAGATATTGGCCGCGGTTCGGGCAACGCCATGATGAACGGCCGCTGGAAAACCACAACCGACCGGGCCACTCCAGTGAAAATGTCCGACCAGCTGGGCCAGTACATCCGCCACCGCATCCGGAGTCGCTGGTTGCGGCGTGGCAATGCGCTGCCGTTCAGTCACAAGCCGGCCAGTCGATGTATCGACGATGGCTCCCTTGATTCCCGAACCGCCGATATCCACGCCAAGAATCTGCATTGTGATTTTCCTAATTGCCCCGATAGAACTGTACCCGCCTGTTCATCGGGTCGGTTGGTTTGGTTCCCGGCAATGCACCACTTTCACCCTTTCCGGAAACCAGCAGGCGCTCCGGGGAAATATTGAACTTCCCCATCAGATAATTTTTTACCGCCACAGCCCTTTTTCTGGACAGCATCTCGTTGTATTCTTCCGGACCCAGTGCGTCGGTATGCCCTTCAATCAGCAGTTTCTCGTTGGCCAGTTTCTCCATCTGCATCATCATGCCAATTTGATCCAGAAAGGGTTTGGATTCCGGTTTGATGTCCGCGGAATTGAGATCGAAGCGGATCGGCATGCCCACACCGGTCGTTTCCGCCGGCCTGGCCTTGCGCCCAAACTGCAGGGACCGGGTTTTCATCTTTACCGGCCTGCCCCCGGACTGCCCGGGAAACAGGGCTCCGGCAAGCTCCTCCGCAGTGGGAACCTGGTCCGTAAACATGATGACTTCTTCTGCCTGGGCAATTTGTACCGAAAACAATACCAGCATACCCAAAAACAGCGATGATTTATGATTCATGACGACACTTCTCCTAGTCTTATACTGTTACATTGTGAATATACTGAAATTTTACCGTCAGGGGAAATCCAGCGGGCAGAATATGCGGTGCAACACATACGACAAAACAATCGGTTTTCGCCGGATGCGCTGCGCTTATCCAGCCTACATCATGCGCCGTAAACATCAATCTATGCGGTACCTGATTTCGCTTGCCGTCAATTGTTTTTCTGCATGGTCGGCGATGAACCGCTGACTGTTTGAAAAGTCCTCCGGTTTTACGCTAAAGCGCTTCCGCCCGGCCAGGGCAATGATTCTGTCGCTGCCGACAGGTCCTCTTACGAATAGGGAAACATCGCTGTCGGCGGGAGGAATACGATAGTTTGTTCCCGGCTGGCAATAATAGTCCCGTTGCAGGTCATTGGGAAACAGCTCGGAAATTTCGCCCAGCGAATTGATCACCGCGATACGCACATAGAGCGGTTCCTCTACGGTGAAGCGAATCACCATTTCATCACCGATTCGATATTTTTTCCTGTCCGTCGATACATGCAGACCGGCCGGAACGACTGCCGGGACTGCCAAGGCATTGACCGCCTGCTTGGCTGGCACGGCATCGACACGATCCATGCCACCAACCTCCACGGCAGTGCCTGGAAGAATCTGCTGCTCTTGCGGCGCCACATCGGCATCTTCCGCGCCAGACACATGCAGCTGCTGCGCGGCCACTGGCTGCGTTTCCGGCTGATTGACCACAGCATCTTTTTCCGGCAGCGGCAAAAGATGCCAATACCAGGCAGAAATACCAAGGGCCAATAACAGCACGGAGGCGCCCAGCAACAGCGACAGCCTTGTTTTTCCTCCACCAGCCGCTCCTTCCGCATGCAGCCCGCCAAGCAGTTCCCTGACGTTTGCAGTGCGATCTTCCCTGTCGAAGCGCAGCGCCTTGGACAGAGCCGCCCATTGTCTGCGGTTCAGGGATGCGACCCGCAAGGGCCGCAGGTTTTTGCTTTTTGCCTGCTGCGCGCTTTCCCGCTCATAGGGATGCCTGCCGGTCAGCAGTTCATAGGCCACGCAGGCCAGTGCGTAGATATCGTCCCGAACATCCGGCGGTTTTCCCTGCAACATCTCCAGACTGGCATAAGCCAGCGTCAGGCCTCCCAATATTCCGGCATCGAAGCCCGGTGTACGGGCCATACCGGCAATTCTGGCGATGCCAAAATCCAGCACCTTGACCCGGTCATTGCGGTCGATAAAAACATTGGCGGGCTTGAAGTCGGAATGTATCACCAGCTTGCTGTGCGCATAGGCCAGCGCCTCGCCCATCTGCTCGATGATCGGCAGCGCCTGCTCCGTTGGCATCCCGTTGGGATTACCCGCGATAACCTTGTTCAATGGCACGCCCTGCATGAATTCCATGGTCATGAACACGACATCCTGATCCCGGTCGAAATCATACACGGTAATGATATTGGGATGCGCCAGTTGCTGGGTTTTCCTTGCCTCACTGTGCAGCGCCTTGAGCACATCGGGATCGGAGCGGTATTCGCTGTTCAGTACCTTGATGGCGATAAATGCCGAATTGCCCAACTCGATATCCCGGCGGTCCAGCGCCTTGTAGACGGTACCCATGCCGCCGGCGCCAATCACTTCCAGCAGTTCAAAACGATTTTTCAGCACCGTTCCCGTGCCAACCTGATATGCAGATTTCTGTCCGGCAAGCGCAGTAAGTCCTTTTTCACCAGGCTGCACCGTTTCCTCCCCGGTTCCTGATTCGACAGCTGCCGCGGACTGTTCCCTGCTGATCACAGCCTCCCCCGCCGCCTGAAAGCCAGTGGCATTTGCAGAATCGGAATCCAGCCGTGTTCCCTCAGGCTCCGGCAATTGCCCACCCTGTTTGTCCTGGTTTGCTGCTTCCTGCAGGGAATGCCCCGGTCTGGTAATGACCGTTTTTTCATCGTTGCCTGACTCGTCGGGATTGTTCAGGCCATTGGACTGCGGTTGTTTTATTGTCATTTCAGAAACCAGGGCATCCTATTCTTTGTTGGATGGTAGCAGATTAACG
>JAJRWJ010000120.1 GCA_024276805.1 Gammaproteobacteria bacterium | reverse complement strand
TTGTGGTTTTCTTGAGGCAGTCTATCAAGAGTGTCTGGACAAGGAGTTTAGCAAAAGAGGTATATCTTTTGTTGCCCATCAGACATTGCAGTTATCTTATAAGGGCATGCCTCTTCAACAAACGTATAAACCTGACTTCATTTGTTACAGTCAAATTATCGTTGAGCTCAAAGCAGTGAAAGAAATATCCCCTGAACATAAAGCTCAGGTTATAAATTATTTAAAAGCATCTAATATAAAGCTTGGCTTGCTGGTGAATTTTGGATCTTATCCAAAAGCATCCATTACACGATTGGCCCTCTAACCATGATTTTTCGTGTTTTTCGTGCCTTTCGTGGTTAAAAACAAGGATCAAAACCAATGACGGATTACAAACCCATCGCGGAATCCAATAACTTTATCGTTCTTGATAAATACACCAAGGAGTCGCGGGTGGCTGAGACCTACCAGAGCGAATACGATCTGGAACGGGAATTTATCGAGGATTTGGAGCATCAGGGCTATGATTACCTGTCGAAACTAACCACGCCAGAAGCCATGCTCGCCAATGTGCGTGTGCAGTTACAAAACCTCAATGATGTGCAGTTTTCCGACAGCGAGTGGCGGCGCTTTGTCGAGACTTTTCTGGATAAACCCAGTGATGGCATTGTGGATAAAACCCGCAAGGTTCACGATGATTATATCCACGATTTTGTGTTTGACGATGGCCGCATCCAGAACATCTACCTGCTGGATAAACAGAACATCGCCCGCAACAAGCTGCAGGTGATCCGGCAGTTCGAGCAGACGGGCAGTCACGCCAACCGCTATGATGTGACGATTCTGGTCAATGGCCTGCCGCTGGTGCATGTCGAGCTGAAAAAACGCGGCGTCGCCATCCGCGAGGCCTTCAACCAGATCCACCGCTACAGCAAGGAGAGCTTCAACAGCGACAACTCGCTTTACAAATACCTGCAAATCTTCGTGATTTCCAATGGCACCGATACACGCTATTTTGCCAATACCACCAAACGGGATAAAAACAGCTTCGATTTCACCATGCATTGGGCCAAGGTGGACAATAGCCCGATAAAGGACCTGAAGGACTTTACCGCGACTTTCTTTCAAAAGCATACCCTGCTCCATGTGTTGCTTACATTTTCCGTATTTGATGTGAACAATATTTTATTGGTGATGCGCCCCTACCAGATTGCCGCCACCGAGCGCATCTTGTGGAAGGTAAAAAGCGCCTATGAAGCCAAAAACTGGAACAAGCCGGAAAGCGGTGGTTATGTCTGGCACACCACCGGATCGGGCAAGACCCTGACCAGCTTCAAGGCGGCGCGGCTGGTGACGGAGCTGGACTTTATCGACAAGGTATTTTTTGTGGTGGACAGAAAAGACCTCGACTACCAGACCATGAAGGAGTATCAGCGCTTTTCACCGGACAGCGTCAATGGCTCCGACAGCACCGCCGGGCTCAAGCGCAATTTAAGCAAGGACGATAACAAGATCATCGTCACCACCATCCAGAAGCTCAATAACCTGATGAAAAGCGAAAGGGACCTGGCGGTTTACAATCAGCAGGTGGTGTTTATTTTTGACGAGTGCCACCGTAGTCAGTTTGGCGAGGCGCAGAAGAATCTGAAAAAGAAATTCAAGCGCTATTATCAATTCGGTTTTACCGGCACGCCGATCTTTGTGCAGAACGCTCTGGGTTCTGAGACCACCGCCAGTGTGTTTGGACGTGAATTGCATTCCTATGTGATTACCGATGCCATACGGGATGAGAAGGTGCTCAAGTTCAAGGTGGACTACAACGATGTGCGCCCGCAGTTCAAGGACATTGAAACCGAGCAGGACGAAAAAAAACTGGGCGCGGCGGAGAACAAACAGGCCTTGCTGCATCCCGAGCGTATCAAGGAGATTGCCCACTATATTCTGAACAATTTTCGCCAGAAGACTCACCGCCTGCATGGTGGCAACAGGGGCTTCAACGCCCTGTTTGCGGTGAGCAGTATAGATGCCGCCAAACTCTATTACGAAACCCTGCGTTCATTGCAGGCAGACAGCGACAAGCCCCTGAGCATTGCGACCATCTTCTCGTTTGCTGCCAATGAAGAACAGGATGCCGTGGGCGATATTGCCGATGAAAGTTTCAAAGTGTTGGCGATGAACAGCAACGCCAAGGAGTTTCTGGACGCTGCCATCGACGATTACAATCAGCTGTTTAAAACCAACTTCAGCGTGGACAGCAAGGGTTTCCAGAACTACTACCGGGATCTGGCCAAGCGGGTCAAGTCGCAGGAGATCGACTTGCTGATTGTGGTCGGCATGTTCCTGACCGGCTTTGACGCACCAACGCTCAACACCCTGTTTGTCGATAATAATTTGCGTTATCACGGCTTGATTCAGGCCTATTCGCGCACCAACCGCATTTATGACGCCACCAAAACCTTTGGCAATATTGTTACCTTCCGCGATCTGGAGCAGGCGACCATTGATGCCATCACCCTGTTTGGCGATCACAACACCGCGAACGTGGTGCTGGAGAAGAGCTACAAGGAGTACATGGAAGGATTTACCGATATCGCTACTGGTGAAGCCCGGCGTGGCTTTGTCGAGGTGGTGGCAGAGTTGGAGCAACGCTTTCCTGATCCTTCGGCTATTGAAAAAGAATCTGATAAAAAAGAATTTGCCAAACTGTTTGGTGAATATTTGCGGGTGGAAAATATCCTGCAAAACTATGATGAATTCGCCAGCCTGAAAGCCTTGAAAAATGTAGATATGAGCAACCCGGATGCTGTCGAGGCGTTCAAGGCCCAGCATTATTTGAATGATGAAGCGCTGGCTGCCCTGCAAGCCATTAAACTACCAGCCGAGCGCACGCTTCAGGACTATCGCTCTACCTACAACGATATTCGGGACTGGCTGCGGCACGAAAAGGCAGGAGAAGAGAAAGAAACATCCAGCCTTGATTGGGATGATGTGGTGTTTGAAGTCGATCTGCTGAAATCACAGGAGATCAATCTTGACTACATACTCGAACTTATTTTTGAGCATAACAAGAAAAACAAGAGCAAAGCGGAACTCATTGATGAAGTGCGCCGGCTCATCCGCGCCAGCCTCGGCAACCGCGCCAAAGAAAGTCTGATTGTCGATTTTATCAATCAAACTGACCTGGATGAGATTCTCGACAAGGCCGGCATTATCGATGAATTCTTCAAATTTGCCCAGGCCGAGCAAAAGCGCGAAGCAGAGGCATTAATCCGCTCGGAAGGATTGAATGAGGAGCCTGCGCGTCGTTACATCAGCACATCACTGAAACGAGAGTATGCGAGTGAAAACGGCACCGACCTCAATGCGACGCTGCCCAAAATGAGCCCGCTGAACCCGCAATACAAGACAAAAAAGCAAAGCGTTTTTCAAAAAATTGCAGCATTTGTCGAGAAGTTTAAGGGGGTGGGTGGGCAGATTTAGGCTTGGCTATGAATGTTAAAATCATGCATAACGAATAAGATACTGCGCCAAGCGAAGCTTGGCGCTTCTTGCCGGGTGCAAGTCCCGGTCGGGAGTGTGATCAGTAAGATTGCGCGTAAGGATTAACCACCCACCCGTATCGAGTGTTGCGCCTCTGGCGGATAGCGTTACCAATGGTAGGGATACTGTAGTAAACGTGAACAACAGAGGTGAAGCGTACACAGAGAATCT
>JAJRWJ010000119.1 GCA_024276805.1 Gammaproteobacteria bacterium | reverse complement strand
GCTGATTCGTGATGATCGCCTGCGGCATGATCACATCCAGTTCCACAGCCCCATCCAGGTAATGAATATTGACATCCTCGATGCAGCGGCTCAGCTTGCCCAGATAATGCTCTATGAAAGTCATCACCTCCTCCCTGGACAGTGTATGATCCTTGTTCAACCGGAATTCATCATCCTCCGGGTCGATATGCACCAGCACATCCATGACATCGTCAAACTCCTCGATCAGCAGATCCCTGACCTTGTCGGCAATCATATGCCCTTCGGAGACGGTAATACGGGGGTCGACGACAATATGCGCATCGATGAAGGCGTCTTCCCCCATCTGCCGGGTGCGCAGCAGATGAATGCCCTGTACGCCGTCGGTTTCCAGGATGACCTTGCGTATTTCCTGAACCAGTTCGTCCGGCAGCGACGTATCGACCAGCTCCTTGATGCTTTCCAGCAGCAGATTCCAGCCAATCCTGGCTACCATCAGGGCAACGATGATCGCCGCCACGGCATCGGCAAAAGGGAAACCCAGCAATACTGCGATAATGCCAAACAACACGACCACGGAAGAAATGGCGTCACTGCGATGATGCCAGGCATTGGCCAGCAGCAGCTTCGACCGGGTACGCTTGGCGATGCGCTTGGTGTAGTGAAACAGCCATTCATTGGCGAGAATGGAAAATGCCGCGATACCCAGGGTTTCACGACCGGGAATCAGCAGCAACTCGGGATGCAAAAGGCGCTTCGCGACATCCCAGACGATCCCTCCGGCAATGACGATCAAGCCGCCGCCCAGCAGCACCGTGGCCAGCGTTTCGAAGCGCCGGTGCCCATATGGGTGTTCCTGGTCGGCCTCCCGGCTACCCAGCTTGACGGCGACCAGCACGAAAACATCGCTGAGCAAATCCGACAGGGAATGAATGCCATCGGCAATCAACGCCGCCGAATGGCCGATGATGCCAAAGCCAATTTTCACGGCCGTCAGCAGCAAATTGACCAGTGCGGCGACATAGGTCACCCTGGACTTCAGTTTAACCAACTGTGATGCCGCCATTTTTTCAGTCACTGAACCCCGACCTCCAGGACAATGAAAAATTCACCATGTTTTTCTTCGGTCTGTAAAACCCGGTGGCCGTTGATGCGGCACCAGGCGGGGATATCCTGCATCACGCCGGGATCCGTGGCCACCACCCGCAGCCGATCGCCAGCATTCAACTGCTTCACCTTGTCCTGCACCCGTATTACCGGCAACGGACACAACAACCGTCGCGCGTCCAGAAACTCTTTATTCATACATGCCAGGCCTCGGGGATTTCATCCACACTCAGGGGTTTCACCTTCAGCAACCGTTCCTGATCCTTGTCCAGCACCTTCACCTCGACCTGCTGTGCATCGCGTCCCTGGCCATAGCGCGCGGTAATCCGCGCCGCCAAGTTCAAATCCTCGCTGGAGGGACTACCGTCGATCAGCGTCAACGGCCCCCGGTGACTGACCGCCTCCATGCTGATGAATTGTTTCCGGTAGCCCTGTAAAAAACGATTTTCCCCTTCCTCCCTGGCGATGATCAGCTTGAAGTCCGGATTGGGCCGGATATGCCGCCCCACTTTCAACAGCATCACATCATCCAGATCGTAGTCTCTCTTGCCCCGGGCCTTCCACAGATCCACCAGCTTTACCGAGTAATGCTCATCGGTCAGGAAGCAGCAGCCGCCGGCAGGCTGGGCATAATCGTCAAAACCATATTTTTCCGCCAGGGCCATCTGTGGCTTGCGCGACCGGCCACTGAAATCGTGCAGCAAATCCCGTTTCACCCAACCCTGCCGTTCCGGCAATGTCTCCGGCAGATTCAATGCGCACAGCGGCCTGAGCAGCAAATCCCCGGCGCCCGATTCCCTGGCCACGATGGGCATGGTCTGCCTGCGCTGGGACATGGGCCGCTGCCCGATCACCTCTCCGGTGATGATAAAATCGAAACCGTTTTCCGCTATCCACTGCCTGGCCTTGTCGACCATGAAGATCTTGCAGTCCAGACAGGGATTCATGTGCGCGCCGTAGCCATGCCTGGGATTCAGCAGCACCTGCTTGTACTCTTCGATGATGTCGATGATATGCAGCTTGATACCCAACTGTTCCGCGACCCACAGGGAATTGTTGCGCTTCGGCTTGGCCTTGTCCTTGCTCCGGATCGCATGGGTATGTCCTTCGACGCAGAAGCCGGTAAAGAAATTGATGCCTTCCACATGGACGCCCTGCTCCATGACCACTTTTGCCGCCAGCATGGAATCCAGACCGCCGGAAATCAATGCCGCCGCTTTTTTTTGTTCACTCATGAGGATCTGAAAGTCAGTAAATTTGTCATTATACGCTGTTCCAGAAAATTATTGCCCCACTCTCACTACCAGGAACCTGGAGCCCTGAAATTTTATACTCTTCAGTATACAAGGCGTAGGAGCGGCTGCAGCCGCGATTTCAGGTGGCTGATGTCTTGCTGTATGTTGTCCTGTCCTGTCAATTTAACCGACCAACGATGCTTCCGGCCAGTTCCGAGGTAAACCGGTTTTTGTTGAAATCGCGGCTGAAGCCGCTCCTACAGCAGTTTGCGTAACAAGCAGAAGAAGCGTATTTTTCAAACATGTCAATGGAAATTGTGAACTGCTTCACAATTTTATTAACAGACCTGGTCCATCACCACCATCACACCTCCTGTTTTTTCCAAACCCGAAAAAAATTGCCAACAGCAATCTATTGACAAATATAACATGCTGATAATAAAAGAAATATTGAATCTGTGCAAATTTTATACAATTTAACGAAACTGTAATAATCACGCGGCTTGGGCGCCTCTCGATACAATCAATTCACAGATTTATCCACAGGAATTGTGACCAACTTCACATTTCTCAACTGTGATAGCAACTTAATCCCGAAACTTCGAATTGCCTCACAAAAACATATCTAACTTTCTGCCTGTTATTTTCCTGTACAACGGCAAGCTGTGGGAGTTCTGGTGCAGCAGCTCCTGCATTGCAGCAACAGTTACATAGATTGCTATACGCCCGTTGTTGCTGCGCCTTGACTACGGGAAAAAAACCTACGCCAGTCGCCGCCTTCGCATTCCTAAACCAGTTTCTGCAAGGCGCCAGCCAGATCCCGGCCCAACGCCATCACCGTCTGCTGCTGACCGTCATCCAGCAGTGATCCGTCGGCATGAAAGGCTTTCCCGGCATGGGCGATTGCCTGTTGTCCGGGCAGCACGATCATACCCAGATTTCCCAGCAGCATGCGCAACACCACCAGCCCCCGCAAACCTCCCAGGTTTCCCGGAGATGCCGCCATGAGCGTGACGACTTTGCCCCGAAAAGCCAGCAGCGGCGCCTCTGATTCAGTTTCCTTGCGCGATGCCCAGTCGATGGCATGTTTCAACAACGCTGAATAGGCGCTGTTGTATTCCGGAGAGGCAATCAACAGGCCATCGTGCCCGATCATCAGGTTTTTGAATGCCCTGGCCTCATCCGGCATACCCTGTTCGGCCTCGAGATCCTGATTGAAAATCGGCATCGGAAAATCCGCCAGATTGATTTCCGTCACTTCCGCGCCGGCCATTTTTGCTCCCGCAGCGGCGATTCTGACCAGTCTTTGATTGTAGGATTGCTTCCGGGCGCTGCCGGAAAACGCAAGAATTTTTACCATGGTTGTATACTCCAGTCATGTCTGTCAAAGAATTTCCCTTCCGGCTCCAGAAACGCCACCGAATTCAGCGGCAACGATACCGGTAAAGCGCCCCCGGGCATGTTCAAAGCGGAATTGTACGTTATAATTGGTACTTTTTTAGATTTCGGGCAATCAACCACCGTGTCAAGTGCTAATTATGATCTGATGACTTTCCAGGGGCTGATACAGAGCCTGCAGGCATTCTGGTCCGGACAGGGCTGCATCCTGCTGCAACCGCTGGATCAGGAAGTCGGGGCGGGAACCTTCCATCCCGCCACATTCCTCCGCGCCATTGGCCCCGAGCCCTGGAACACCGCCTATGTGCAGCCATCGCGCCGTCCCACCGACGGCCGCTATGGGGAAAACCCCAACCGCCTGCAGCATTATTATCAATTCCAGGTCATCCTCAAGCCGTCACCGGCAAACATTCAGGAACTCTACCTGGATTCCCTGCGCCACCTGGGCCTGGACTTGCTGGAACACGATGTGCGCTTCGTCGAGGACAACTGGGAGTCACCGACGCTGGGCGCCTGGGGGCTGGGCTGGGAGGTCTGGCTGAATGGCATGGAAGTGACCCAGTTCACCTATTTCCAGCAGGTCGGCGGCCTGGAATGCCGGCCGGTCAGCGGTGAAATCACCTATGGCCTGGAACGCATCGCGATGTATCTGCAAGGCGTGGAAAGCGTCTATGATCTGACCTGGGTGCGGGGACCCCATGGCGCCATCAGCTACGGCGACGTTTACCGGCAGAACGAAGTGGAAATGTCGGCGTTCAACTTCGAGCATGCCAATATCGACTTCATGCTGCACTGCTTCGACACCTACGAACAGGAGTGCCGCAAGCTGATCGAACAGAATCTGCCACTGCCCGCCTATGAAATGGTCCTGAAGGCCTCACACACCTTCAACCTGCTGGATTCGCGCCATGCCATCTCGGTGACCGAGCGCCAGCACTACATCCTCAGAGTCAGAAACATGTCCAAATCCGTGGCGGAAACCTACTATCAGTGCCGGGAGGCACTGGATTTCCCCATGCTCAGCAAGACCGAGGCCTGACACATGACTGACAACAGAGATTTGCTTTTCGAACTGGGCAGCGAGGAATTGCCGCCCAAATCCCTGCTGAAACTGAGCAATGCGCTACTGGAAAACATCCAGAACGGACTGGACAGGGCCGATTTGACTTACAGCGATTGCCGCGCCTATGCAACGCCGAGACGCCTGGCGGTGCTCGTCGAAGACCTGAGTCCTGCACAGCCGGACAGATCCATACAGAAGCGCGGCCCGGCACTGCAGGCCGCCTTCGATGCCGAAGGCAAACCCAGCAAGGCAGCCGAAGGTTTTGCCAGAAGCTGCGGCGTAAGCGTTGAACAGCTGGAACGGATCAGCACCGACAAGGGCCAGTGGCTGGCCTATACCCAGGAAATCCGGGGACAGTCCACCGCGGAACTGCTCCCAGACATCATCCGGCACGGCATACAGACACTGCCCATCGCAAAAAGAATGCGCTGGGGATCCTGCAACAGCGAATTTGTCAGACCCGTGCACTGGGTGGTCCTGCTGTATGGCGGGGAGGTCATCGATACGGAAATACTGGGTCTGACCACCGACCGCTATACCCGGGGTCACCGCTTCCATGCCCCGGACAGCATTACCCTGCTGGACGCGAAGCAATATCCTCAGAAACTGCTGGAACAGGGACAGGTGATCGTCGATTTCGCCCGGCGCCAGGCGCAAATCCGCGATGCTGCGGAACAAGCGGCGATCTCAGTGGGTGGTACAGCCCATATCGAAACCGATCTTCTGGAAGAAATCACCGCGCTGAACGAATGGCCGGTCGCGGTCACCGGCAACTTCGAGCGGCGCTTTCTGGACCTGCCCGACGAGGTGCTGATCTCCACGATGCAGACCAACCAGAAATATTTTCCGGTCAAGGGGCCGGACGGCAGACTGCTGCCCTATTTCATCACCTTCAGCAATATCGCCAGCAGCCGCCCTGAGTCCGTTCGGAAAGGCAACGAACGGGTCATTGCACCGCGTCTTGCCGATGCGGAGTTCTTCTGGAAGCAAGACCGGAAACGGCGCCTGGACGAACGCGTTCTGGACCTGGCCAATATCATCTTCCAGAACAAACTAGGCTCGCTGGCCGACAAGACCCGTCGTCTGGAGGCACTGGTGGAACAGATCGCGCAAGCCCTGCAAATCGACCCGGAACTGCCGAAGCGTGCGGCATTGCTGTCCAAAACCGACCTGTTGACGGAAATGGTCGGTGAATTCCCCAGCCTGCAGGGCGTCATGGGACGCTATTATGCCGCAGCCGACGGCGAACCTCCGGAAGTCGCGGCGGCTCTGGAAGAACAATACTTCCCGAAGCTGTCCGGCAGTCCGACGCCCGGCCACACGACCGGACAGCTGCTCTCCGTTGCCGACAAAATCGACACCCTGACCGGCATCTTCAGCGCCGGCCTGATCCCCAGCGGGGACAAGGATCCCTATGCGCTGCGCCGGGCCGCCTTCGGCACGCTGCGCATCCTGATCGAAAACCGCCTGGATCTGGATCTGGTGGCGACGATCGATTTCGCCCTGCGGCAGTTCAGCCACAGCTTCGATCATCCGGCAACCCGCAAACAGGTCATCGATTTCACCTTCGACCGGCTGAAAAGCTATTGCCTGGACCAGGGCTACAGCGCCAATGAATTTGCCTCGGTGCTGCAGGTCAGGCCCGGCAAGCCGCTGGATTTCATGGCCCGTCTGCAGGCCGTCAAGGCCTTCAGCCGCCTGCCCGAGGCGGAAAGCCTGGCCAGCGCCAACAAGCGCATACGCAACATCCTGCGCAAATCGGAAACCGAACCGGCCGCCGAAATTGGCGCGCTGCCGGAACCCCGGGAACAGCAACTGCTGGCCGCGGCACAGCAGGCGCAACAGGACATTCAGCCACTGCTGGAACAACGCGACTACCAGGCGGCATTGAACCGTCTGGCCCGGCTGCAGGGCGATGTGGATGCCTTTTTCGATCATGTCATGGTCATGACCGACGATTTGCAACTGCGCGCCAG
>JAJRWJ010000118.1 GCA_024276805.1 Gammaproteobacteria bacterium | reverse complement strand
TTGATCGCGCTGATACATTCGTAGGCCCAGTAGAATTCACCATTTTTCTTTTTGTTTTTGATTTCGCCCCGCCATTCGCCGGTTTCATACAACAATTCGAACATGGCCTGATATTGTTCCGGGGTAGTATCCCCGGAACGCAGGATTCTGGGATTGCTGCCCAGCAGCTCATCCCTGGAGTAACCGGTGAGTTCGGTGAATTTTGGATTGACGTATTCGATCGTGCCGTGCGCATCGGCGATCATCACGGCGCTGGCGCTCTGTTCCACCGCCATTTGCATGATCGGCAGGTTATCCTGGTATTTCTGTCGGGCATCTTTGGATTGCAGCAGAAGCACCAGTTCCGTGCTGTCGGCATTTTCGTCCTGCACCGGAGACAGGGTTACGTATGCGGGCAGGGGCTGGCCGTTTCTTTTCAACAGCTGGCAGGCGAAGGAATGGCTTTTTCTGCTTCTGAGCACTGCGCTGATTTTCACATTCCATAGCTCCAGCGGGCGCGGCGCGGCTAAGATTGCCCTCAAGGGCTGGTTGTCCAGGTCATTCGGTGTATAGCCCAGCAGACTGGCCGCGGTGGGGGTCAGGTATTTTATGGTTGCGGTATCGGCCGGACTGTCCAGTGGATGCCTGACGGCAACGATCGCGAAATTGAAGCCCTGGCTGGTAGTCAGATGCATGGTTCCGGGTGAGTTTGGTAACGGCAATGGGTAAAACGGCTGGTCATCAGAAATCCCCCCGCCAGATAGCTTGTTTTTGTGCCGCTGTGTCGATGCCCCAGAATGCGGTGCTGGCGATGAAGTCATCGACGAATTCCTGTCCGATGGCTGCACAGCCCTGCAGGCAGAGGTTCAGATAGTGTTTTTGCACACTGGAGCCGGCAAGAAACCGGTAGGGCTGAAATTGCCGGGCCTGGAAAAAATACGCTTGATAGACCCGCTCCCGGTCGTGATAATGTGTTATTTCGATGGGCCGAAACTGATAACCGCTCTCTCTGTGCAACAGGTTCTTCAGGGAAGACTCGCGCATTTCAAAACAGGCGCCATTGACAGTGCTTTCAGGGGAGGCGTCTTCAGCATTGACGACACATACCGGGCGCTGGTGATCGGCATCGTAGCGGTGCTGCGATGCCAGATTGAAAACCCGCCGCAAGCCATGGGCTCTGGCGGGGAATATGGCTCGCGCTTCCGGAACGGTTTTTTTCAGCGAGGTCTGGTTGATCAGGCTGCCGTAGGCGAATATTCTGTAGAGCATGATTTTCCCTGGCAATCTTTGTCATCGTTGACCGTATGGCTGTGGCCGTATATCCAGGGGGCAATGCCCCGACAGGACGGAACGGCCAGGCACAGCGCATCCGGTAAAATGACTATAAAAAACGGTCTCATTATCTGGTAAGCTTGTGTGGCAGCCATGCTATATTTGCTCGAGGCGGAATGGAATTACATGCCAGTCACTGAGGTATTATTCAGGCCGTCATTTGAATCAGGCGTCACACACATCCACCAAGCAGTATTTTTTCTCTGGTTATCTTAACAATAAAATTATTCAATGCGTACCGGATACAGTCAATTACCCTTGCACGGAGGCAGGGCGCCGCGCTGGTTGTTTGCCCGGATGAAGTTGCTGGCGCGGGAGATCATCTGTCATCTGGTAGCCGAATACGGACCCGAAGGGGCATTGCAGCGGCTCTCCGATCCCTTCTGGTTTCAGGCGTTTGGTTGTGTGCTGGGTTTCGACTGGCATTCCAGCGGGGTCACCACCACCACCTGTGGCGCGGTCAAGGAAGGCATCAAGGATTTGCAACATGACCTGGGTTTTTTCGCGGCGGGTGGCAAGGGCCGGGTGGCGCGCAGAACGCCGCAGGAGATTACCCGGACCTGCGAACGCACCGGCTACGATGCCGAAGTGTTGATCAGGGCCAGTCGCCTGTCCGCGAAGGTGGACAGCTCCGCGGTCCAGGATGGCTACCAGATCTATCATCATGCCTTTTTTTTCACCAGGGCAGGGAAGTGGTGCGTCGTTCAGCAGGGCATGAACGATGACAATGGCATGGCGCGCCGCTATCACTGGCTGGGAGACGAGCAAAGCGATTTCGTCGAGGAGCCGCATGCGGCAGTTTGCTGTGATCATCGCGGTAATACCCTGAATTTTGTCGCCCGGGAAAGCAGCATCGCCAGGTCGCGGGTTGCCGAACTGGCCGCCCGTCCCGACCGGGAAGTCGAGAAGCTGATCAGGCGTCTGCCGGAGCTGGTCATGCCACGGCGGCACTGGGTGCAGCAGGCCGACATCAGCCCAGCCTATCTGCACAAGATTCTGCTGAAGACCTATGAGCAGGCTCCGGCCGATTTTCAGAGCCTGTTGGGCATTGCCGGGGTCGGCGCCAAGACCTTGCGAGCGCTGGCGCTCACCGCCGAGTTGATCTATGGCACAAAGACCAGCGTCCGAGATCCGGCCAGATTTTCCTTTGCCCACGGCGGCAAGGATGGCACGCCCTATCCGGTGGACCGGGAGGGCTATGACCGGACCATCGAAGTGCTGCACCGGGCATTGTCCACGGCAAAAGTGGACAGGAGCGACAAAATCAAGGCCCTGAAGCGGCTCGCCAGTTTCGCCGACGAACCGCGGCAGGGCGCTGCCCGGACATTACCGCCGGCGCCATGATGCAGGAATGACAGGTCACATGGGATGAGTAAAATTCCATGGCGCAAGTACGGCACGTATTTTCTTTTGACGGCTGATTGCTTTTGCAGGTATTTGAATTGACGCGAATAAATCAAACTCTCAAGCATCAGTCAAAAAATGCTGCTGCACAAGTGCAACTGCGTTTCTATGCGGAGCTTAATGATTTTCTTGCGCCGGCATTGCGCCAGGTCGGGATCTTGCATCGCTTGTGCAGAAAAGCCTCGGTCAAGGATGTGATCGAATCCTTCGGCGTTCCACATACCGAA
>JAJRWJ010000117.1 GCA_024276805.1 Gammaproteobacteria bacterium | reverse complement strand
ATATCCGACTGCCAGCCGATAACGCCGTGTCGATAGGGACTGGTCAGATAGGCCATGGCCATGAACTGTTCCTGCATTTTTGCCCGCGGCTTGTCATCGGTGCGCATGCGCCGCTCTTCCAGAACCACCTGCCGTTCCTTGACAAATTCTTTTTCCAGTAAATGCAGGTTGCGCATTCTGTCCGCCTCCAGCTCGAAACTGACTGGCAGACGGGATTTCTCAAGTGTCTGGAAATATGCGGTATAATCACGGCCGGTAAAAGCATTTTCCTGGCCGCCATTCTCGGCGATAATGCGGGAAAATTCGCCGGCTGGATGCCGATCGGTGCCCTTGAACATCATGTGCTCGAGCATATGGGAAATGCCGGTAATCCCGTTGTGTTCGTAGCTGGAGCCCACCTTGTACCAGACCTGGGTAACGACCACCGGTGAGCGATGATCTTCCTTTACAAGAATTTTCAGACCATTTTCCAGAACTTTTTCATGCACCTTCGCCGGCGCAGCACTGGCAAACGCTGGCAATAACAGCAATATAATGAATAATCGAAACTTCATGACTCCCTCTTCAAATGTAAAATGCTCTCGCTCGGACACAATACTCTCCACACATCAGAGTCTGATATGCCTTTTTGTCGATGCCCGTGTTGAAAAAAACCTGCCATGGATCGCTGAAGCGGTGTTTTTTAGCCTTCCCCTCGACAAACGATGACTCACCGGAAAGCTGAAAACCTCTTGTGAAGAGTATGGCAATGGCGAAAAGTTCCCCACTATTCTATACAATAACGACAATCATGGAATGCGAATAATTTATGACAAGCGAAACCACAATGTTTTCCTGGCGCAATTACCTGGAGCTCTGCAAACCCAAAGTCGTCGCACTGATTGTCTTTACCGCGATGGTCGGCATGCTCCTGGCCGTACCGGGGATGCCCCCGCTCGACACTTTTTTCTACGCCAGTCTGGGCATAGGACTGGCCGCATCCTCGGCAGCGGCGATCAATCATTATCTCGATCAGAAAGCCGATGCGCAGATGACCAGAACACAGAACCGCCCGCTCCCCCAGGGTAATTTGAGCGCGGCCAATGTCATCAGTTTCGCCCTGCTCATCGGGGCGATCGCGATGGCCATCCTGGTCATCAAGGTCAATATGCTGACCGCGATTCTCACTTTTCTGTCGCTGGTGGGCTATGCGGTTATCTATACCGTCTACCTGAAGCGCATGACCCCGCAAAATATCGTGATCGGCGGCGCGGCGGGCGCGGCCCCGCCAGTACTGGGCTGGTGCGCGATGACCGGGGCAGTGCATCCCCACGCACTGCTGCTGTTCCTGATCATTTTCGTCTGGACTCCACCGCATTTCTGGGCGCTGGCCATCGCCAAACGCAAGGAATACGCCAAAGTGGAAATACCGATGCTGCCGGTAACCCATGGTCCGGCATTCACCCGCCTGCAGATTCTGCTGTACACCATTCTGCTGCTGCTGGTCGCCTTGCTGCCCTATTTGACCGGCATGAGCGGTCTGGTCTATCTGGCCGTGGCCGTGCCTTTCAATCTGGGTTTCATCTACTACGCGATACAGATGATGATCAGAAAGGATGACAAAACCGCGATGCAGACTTTCGGCTATTCCATCGTGTATCTGATGGCGATGTTTTCCATCCTGCTGGCAGACCACTACCTGTAGGCCTTCATCGGACCCCGGGGCTGCTTTCGCGGCGGTTTGGGATGCGCCTTCGGATGCGAAAAAGGTTCAGGCCGAGGCGGCGGCCTGGCGATCGGCCCGGGATAATAATAGACATTGCCGATCCGGTTGTTGTCACTCTGCACCGCCTCGGTATTTTTTTCGATTGCCTCGGTCTGCAGGCGCGTTTCATCGACCAGCGCACGGCTGCTGGCAGCCTGCTGTTCCAATGCCTGCAACGCCCTCAGCTGGCGCTGCTGTTCCAGCCGCTGCGCCTCCAGTTGCTGCCTCTGCCGCAGTTCACGAGCCAGCTTTTCCCTGGCACGGACTATTTTCTGTTGCTCGAATGGCTCGATTTGCAGCGCTTTTTCCTGGCTCGATGGCGCGCATTCATGATCCTGGTAAACGACCGTTCCCCGTGCAGTCGTACACTTGTATACATCGCCATAAACACTTCCCACGGCGGCTATGGCGGCAATCAAAAGCAATCGTCTCATCTGCTATACCTGGATAGAAATTAACTACTGAAACCGGCCACATCCGGGTTCCTGGAAAGCTGTCGGTGATTCCTCTGCCCGTGTTAGAATTTGCCGAAGAACACAACCCACGTCAATAGAATATTAGCAAAAATGCCCACGCAAACCCAAAACCACCCCTTTGCTGAATTCATCCGTATTCTCGGCAAGGGTAAAAGAGGATCCCGCCCCTTGACCCGGGACGAGGCATATAGCGCCATGCAGATGATTCTCGCCGGCCAGGTGGAAGCAGTGCAGCTGGGCGCCTTTTTGATGCTCATGCGGGTCAAGGAGGAAAGCCCAGAAGAACTGGCGGGATTTGTCCAGGCGGCCCAGGACTCCTTCACCTTTCCAGGCGACGCCATGGACGTCGACCTGGACTGGTCTTCCTATGCCGGCAAACGCCGTCATCTGCCCTGGTTCCTGCTGTCCGCGCTGCTGCTTGCGGAAAATGGCGTGCGCATCCTGATGCACGGCGCCAGGGGCCATTCTCCGACCAGACTCTATACCGAGGATGCCCTGCAGACCCTGGGCATCGCCCCGGCCAGCACTATCCAAGAGGCTGCCGGACAGATCCGGCGGGACAACTTCAGCTACCTGCCGTTGCACCGCTTCTGCCCCAAATTACAGCAGATCATCGAACTGCGGCCATTGCTGGGGTTGCGTTCACCGGTGCATACGCTGGTGCGCATGCTCAACCCGTTCCATGCCCCGTGCAGCTTGCAGGGAATTTTCCATCCGGGTTATCAGCCCGTACACCAGCAGGCCGCATTGCTGCTGCAACAGCCGCATATGGCGGTACTGAAAGGTGAAGGCGGGGAAACGGAACGCAACCCGGACATGACCTGTCTGGTGCAGAGTGTACATGCGGGCGAAGCGACGGAAGAACAGTGGCCGGCCCTGTTCAGCAGAAGGCACATCAAACCGGACAGCCTGGAGCCCGGATTGCTGGCAGCGGTCTGGCGTGGGGAACAGGAACAGGAATTTGGCCTGGCAGCGACCCTCGGCACGACAGCCATTGCCCTGAAATTATTGGGCAAAGCCGCCAGCCAGCAGGAGGCGCATAGCATGGCCGGGGATTACTGGCAGAAGCGCCGCAGGGATAAATTCGGCCGCTCGTGATTTTTTCGGAAGTCGCTCCGTAGAGAGTGAAATCCGGGAATGCAAAGCGCTCTCCGGGTTCCCATGCGCCCCGGGATCTCTGCCACCGGTCGATATGACAGGCGCTGCTTTTCAAAAGAATCAGCCAGCAGGGTTCATTGTCGCTTTACAGGCAGCCAGGGTCTGGTTAGGATAAACCTCCATGTCCACCAGAAAACGCGCTACTTTCCCGCCGATGCTATCCCTGCTGCTGACCTACCTGCTGTTGTTATTGTTCGTTTTTCTGATTCAGCGGAAAATCATCTATTTTCCAGAAACCTATTCTGCTCAGCACATGTCCGCACTGGCTTCCCGGTATGCATTGCAAGCGTGGCCGACGCCGCAAAACTATCGGGGACTGATCAGTCAGGACACGACAGCCGGCAGCATGGGCAGCATTGTCGTGTTTCACGGCAATGCCGGATCGGCTGTCGGCAGGGGCTATTATATCGATGCCCTGGAAAGGTTCGGCTACCGGGTGATTCTGGCCGAATATCCTGGCTATGGCGCCAGGCCCGGCCCGATCAGTGAAACCGCGCTGATCGATGACGGCATACAGACGGCAAAAATGGCCCTGCAGGAATTTTCCGGGCCGCTGTTTCTCTGGGGTGAATCACTGGGTGGTGGTGTGGTTGCCGGAATCGTCGCTTCCGGACAGGTGCCGGTTGCCGGCATCGCACTGATCACCCCCTTCGACAGTCTGGCCAACGTCGCCCAGCATCATTACTGGTTTTTTCTGGCAAAGTGGCTGGTAAAAGCCAGGTTCAACAACATTCAATATCTACGCAATTATCCAGGCAGCACGGCAATCATCATTGCCCATCGGGACGTGGTCATTCCCAATGACCACTCCCTGAAGCTCTATGAGGCATTGTCCGGACGAAAAAAACTCTGGGAGTTTGCCGAGGCCGGACACAATGACCTGCCGGTATACCCGGAGCATGCCTGGTGGCAGGAAGTCATGACTTTCATCGATCCCGGATTTGTCAATGGGAAAAACTCGGCAAGCCCCTGAAGCCGGCCTTCTCCAGTTGCTCATAATGCAACCCCATCAGAGTATCGCCCTGTGCATCGAAATCCACCCAGACGACTCTGGCCAGACCGCGAATATCCAGTGCAGAAAAGTCGAATCTGCCCATTGCGTCTTTTTGCACCCGTAGTTTCCCGGGAATACGGATCATCAAGCCTTCGATGGATACATTTTCGCTGCTGAATTCATGGGTCTTTCCGGAAAACGCAATCGTTCCCGATGCCCTGGTGTTTTTCCGGTAAGCTTTCCTCTTGTAGAGGTAGTTATCCACGTCATACATGATATTCCTGAACTCCAGGGCAAAATAGATATGCGCATCGATAAAATCCGTTCTGACCACGGCAGCCTCTCCCGCCAGATGCATCTCGCGCAGATAAATATCCACATCCGTTGCGGATTGCATCGCCTCGTATACTTTCCTGGCATCACCGCTGCCGGGATCCGGCTCCATTTCCCCCAGCAAACCGGTGATCGACAGATTACGGACGATGAATCCCCGCTCTTTTTCCGCAACATAAACCAAGCCTGTCGATGCCAGTTTTTTTCGATAATTTTGTCGGGCCTGTAACATTCAATTCTCCTCGATGATCCAGCCAGATAAGGCAACAACGGCCCTTTCCGGCATCTTGGCGTTGTCAAAATGATGGTTTGCCTTGAAAAATTATAGTTGTTAAATCATCGCCATTCTTGTTTTTTGCCAGCACTGTGCAGAAGCACCATGATTCAGTGCCCCCCGGATTCCGCAAGCTCCATCCGGGCTACCATGTTCATACCGATGAGCGTTCTTGACCGTAGCCCCAAGCCATTGATTATGAAATTGGCTGAAACTTGCGGGAAACCAGATATCCTTTTGGTTTTTCAAGACTTTTTTGTGCCAGACCTGAGATGGCACGGCCCCGAATGACGCGACTGTCAGAGATTCAGTATAATATCCAATGTCCCGTTATTAAATCGTCTGCCGGGTTTCACCATGAAAAGATTGCTCCTGTTCGCCGTTCTGGCCGCGTTGTCGGGCTGCATCGCCTCGCCACCGGATAATACCGAGAATATCTGCGCCATGTTCCGCGAGAAAGACGACTGGTATGAAAGCAGTCAGGAAGCCGCCACCAAATGGGGTGTCCCCATTGCCCTGCAAATGGCCTTCATGCATCAGGAATCCCGCTTCGTCGCCGATGCCAGACCGCCAAGACCGTGGCTGCTGGGGTTTATCCCGTGGTTTCGCGACAGCAGCGCCTATGGCTATGCCCAGGTACAGGACGGCACCTGGGACTGGTACCAGGAAAAAGCCGGCAGCTGGTGGGCAGACCGT
>JAJRWJ010000116.1 GCA_024276805.1 Gammaproteobacteria bacterium | reverse complement strand
TGTGGCTGGTAATGCAGCTTGAATTCATTTTGTTCCAGTGCGCGCCGCAACAATCGCTCCATTTCCAGGCGCTGACCGGAATGGCTGGCCATTTCGGCATGGAAAAAATGCAATTGCTTGCGACCGTTTTCTTTTGCGCCGTACATTGCTGTATCGGCATGTTTCATCAAAACTTCAGCGCAATGGCCGTCGTCGGGAAAAAAACTGATGCCGATACTGCTGGAAATATAGACCTCCTGCTGGTTGAACAGGATTGGTTGATCCAGCGTGTTGATGATTCGGGTTGCGGTCAGCTCCACATCGTGGCGATTGTCGAAGTCCTGCAGGATCACCGTGAATTCGTCACCACCCATGCGGGCCAGGGTGTCATTTTCCCTGAGACAGGCTTTCAAGCGTAAAGCGACATGTTGCAATAACTGGTCACCCTGCGCATGACCGTAGGTGTCATTGATATATTTGAAATGATCCAGATCGATAAATAACACAGCGACTTCACTGAGATTGCGTTTGGCTTGCAAAATAGCCATGTTGAGACGATCGAGAAACAGATCGCGGTTTGGCAGATTGGTCAATTTGTCGTGATAAGCCTGGTGGATCAGACGTTTTTCGGCTTCCTTCTGTTTGCTGATATCGATAAAAATACCAATATAGTTCTGTACTTCGCTCTGCTCGTTTTTTATTGGCGAAATACTCAGCCATTGTGGGTAAATATTGCCGTTTTTGCGTTTGTTCCAGATTTCACCCTCCCAGCGATTGTCATTCTTTACCATTTGCCAGAGGGACTGGTAAAAGTCTTGGTCATGAAAATCGGATTTTAAAATCCTTGGATTATGGCCAAGCAATTCGTCGTTCCGGTAACCGGTAATCCGGCTGGCGGAGGCATTGGCAGCCAGGATGCTTCCCTCGGTATCGGTAATGAAAATTCCTTCCAGAGCAAAATCGAATACTGCGGCGGCCAGTCGCAAGTCATGCTGCGGAGGGTTATGGGTGACAAACGATCGCGCCAGTCCCAGGGCAAAACCGGTATTTTGGGCAATCAGCTGCAATAGTGTGTGTGTGCAGGGCTGTTGCGGCAGGCTGTCGGCGACGGCCATGACGCCGAAGCAGCGGTTGTTGACAGCCAACGGATATAACAGGGCGGGAAGAGACTGAATGCCGGCGGGTAAATCGTTGAATGCATGAAGTGCAAGATTGCCGAAACCATTGCTCAGAAAAATGCTGGTGATGTTGCCGATGCACTCTGTCAGTGCATCACAGTCGGCAATTGTCTTTTCGTCCAATTCCAGGCCCTTGATCTTTTCCCCGCCCATGCCGGTGGCGCTTTTTATATGCAGCTGCTGATTTGTTTCCAGCAGTCCGGTCCAGACCAGATCGAATGAAAGTTCCTGGGTCAGGATATCGCAGATTTTTTGCAGTTTACCGGATTCCCCAAGAGTCCGGGTCAATAAAATCTCTTGCACATCTCTCAGGATAATTATTTTTTCTGGAGAGCAGCAAAGGTCTTCAAGTATCAGCATCAATAGCCTCCGTATCTTAACCCTATTGATTATGATGATATTTGAGTGGAATTAAAGCAGACTAAACCGTTTGGTTATGTAGGAATGACGGTTAATTGATTGTAGGGTTTATCTTTCGCCTATGTGTAAATACTGGCGACCGAGGCAACGTTCATCAAAACAGCAACTGGTTGTCCAGTGCATAGCGGATGATTTCCGCGTTGTTTTGCATGTGCATTTTCTTCAATAACCTGCTCCGGTAGGTGCTGACTGTTTTCGGGCTCAAGGCCATTTTTCTGGCAATATCACTGATGCCCTGCCCGGCGGCTATGGCGCAGAATACCTGGAACTCGCGATCCGTCAAGCGATTGTGATGGACTGTGTTCTGTTTTGGCTGTATTTCCGAAATTAATTTTTCCGACAATGCGCTGCTGATATATTTGCCGCCACGGGTCAGTTTGCGGATTGCCGCCACCAATTGTTTCGGCGCACTTTCCTTGCACAGATAGCCATCGGCTCCGGCGCGCAGCATTCTGATGGCGTATTGATCTTCCGGGTACATGCTCAAAATCAGGATTGGCAGGGAAGGGGATTGTTGTTTGGCCAGTTTGATCAGTTCCAGGACATTCTTGCCGGGCATGGCGATATCCAGCAATAAAATGTCCCAACCATCGCTGCGGATCATTTTCAATGCTTGGTCACCATTGCCTGCTTCCGCGAATACTCTGATGCCGGAGATGCCGCTCAGAATCTGTTTCAAACCTTCCCTGACAATGGCATGGTCATCGGCAATCAATACATTGATCATGGCGTCTCTATGTTTTCTGTTTCAGGGGCATGCTGAGGTTGATGGTGCAGCCCTGGTTCGGGCGGCTGTCGATGGAAAACTCACCGTCGAAGTGTCTGCTGCGTTCGCGCATGCCTTGTATGCCAAATTTATCCGGATTGTTCATTTGCAGTGCGGTCATGCCGCGGCCATTATCGGCAATCGATAAAACGAGGCGCCCGTCATCGGTGTGGAACTCGATGTTGACTTCGCTGGCCTGGGCGTGACGGCTGATATTGGTCAAGGATTCCTGAACGATTCTGAATACTGCGGTGGCACGCTGTGCTGCAATTTCAATCGCAGCATCCGGCAGGGTCAAATGACAATGCAGGCCGGTTTGTTCGGTGAAATTTTCTATCTGCCATTCCAGCGCGGCGGCCAGGCCAAGATGATCGAGAATGCTGGGATGCAGATCCGTGGCTATTTTCTGTACTGTGCTGATGGCTTCATCGATATGCTGGAACAGGGGGTGCATTTTTTGTCGGTAATGAGGCTCGATTTCCAACAGTTTGTTGTCAAGCCAGCTCAGATCCATTTTTACGGCGGTCAGTTTGCTGCCCAGTTCATCGTGGATTTCATGGGCGATGCGGGTGCGTTCTTCTTCACGGGCCTGTTCCAGATGACTGGACAGATTACGCAACGCCTGTTCCGCCAGTTTCGCATCGCTGTTGTCCTGAATGGTGAAGATCAACAGAGTGTTATCAGGCATATCGACCTGACTGATTCCCGTTTTTGCGGGAAAAAAGCTGTTCTCTTTGGTCACTCCCCAGAGTTCACCGTGCCGGTCGCGCAGTTGCTCCAGCTGCAAATGGTTGTGCCGGGAGTCGTCCATGGAAAAAAGGCATGTTATGGATCGTTCTTGTAATTCCTTCTCTGAATACCCAAACATCGCCTCCCCGGAAGGATTGAGTGATTCGATTCTGCCTTGCCAGTCGGTAATGATGATGCCATCCATGACGTTGTCGAAAATTGCGCGCATCTTGGCTTCCTTGTCGCGGATCAGTTGCTCCAATTCAACCCTTTGCGTGACATCGTTTTGTACGCCGATATAATGGCTGATGGTATGCTGTTTGTCATAGACCGGTGAAATATAGACTTCGTTCCAGAACAGGCTGCCATCCCGGCGATAATTGCGCAACACGGCATGCGCATCGAGGTTTTTGTCGAGCGCGGCGCGCAGGGTTCTGATGCCGGGCTGGTCGTTGTCATCGCCCTGCAGAAAACGCGGATTGCTGCCCAGCAGCTCAGTCATGTCATAACCGGTCATGTCGATAAAAGACTGATTGGCGTAGATGATGGCGTAATCCCGCCCCTGCTGGCTGGTAATGATAATGCCGTTGTTGCTGGAATCGATGGCGCGCTGCATCAAACGCAGTTTGTCTTCGGCCAGGCGTTGCTCGGTGACATCCTGAATGGCGCCATAGATGCGCACCACTTTACCCCGCTTCCAGTCCCTGATCGGCAAGGCGTGGTCGCTGAAATGGTGGATGTTGCCGTCATTGTCGATGACCCGGTATTCCGCGGTGTCTTCATTTCCCGCCAACAGCCGGTCGATATGCTGCTGCAGGATCGTGTCATCATCCGGATGCACGGGCAACTCGAAATCCTGCGCGGCATGTTCGTTGCGAACAAAGTTTTGCAACGGTTCGGTAAACCATTCGAAGACTGGTTTTCTGTCGGCCGGTACGCGCATGGAATAGGCGTAATCGGA
>JAJRWJ010000115.1 GCA_024276805.1 Gammaproteobacteria bacterium | reverse complement strand
GATCGGCTCAGACCGCATGATGGCCGCCATCAAGGAAGCCCGCTTCGATCAGCTGCGCCCCTATCTGAAGGAACATCTGGCCATCGGCTCCATCAACTCACCGATGCAGTGCATGATGAAGGGCATCTGCGCCCAGTGTCTGTGCAAGCACACCGACCCGTTGACCGGAGAGGAATACTTCGTGTATTCCTGCTTCAATCAGGACCAGGAGCTGGACCGCGTCGACTTCCCGCACCTGAATGCCCGCCTGAAGCAGAATTCGGTGCAGGAAAAACTCACCGGCCTGTGGCTGGATTACCTGCTGGACAAACAGCAACAATGCCCTGACTCGGTTCAATAAGGCATCGTACTTGGTTCTGTTGTGTCAAAAGATATTATCCGGCTATAAATAACGGGCAATAATCCGGCACAGGGATGTGCCGACAGCCCTATCTGTGGGGGCACTTTTCCCTCTATAGGGGTCTTCTATAGGGGTCAAATCTGTTTATTAATGGTTAAAACTGGGAAATATGCCCTGAAAAATAATAATAAACAGACTCGACCCCAACATCGACCCCAACATCACAATCCGCACTAAAAAGGTGCTGCCGCGTCATTTCGATTGCATCACCGGCATCAGTCCCATCGACAACTCGCCTGATAACAGTGTGTTAGAAAAACACACTTTAATTGGCATTATTATTGCTCTATTTATCGTCAGGTTGAGATTCAACTCCACATGAATTCTCGCCTGAACAACCTCCACAAGCACTCATCACACCAATAATTTATTGAAATCAGAGAGAAAATTATCATGTCTTATTTGGTCCCCTCAGAATTTGTCACAAAAATGGTCGATGCCGGTGAAGCCAAAATTTTCATGGCGACCCGGGATTCATTGATCAGGGCTTATATGGCCGGTGCAATTCTGGCCCTTGCCGCTGTCTTCGCCATTTCCGTCAATGTCCAGACCGGCTATCCGATCATCGGCGCCATTTTGTTTCCGGTTGGCTTCAGCATGCTGTATCTGTTGGGCTTCGATCTTCTCACCGGCGTCATCGTCCTGACACCACTGGCACTGATCGACAAGCGTCCTGGCGTGACCATTGGCCGGGTTTTGAAGAATTGGGGGGTCGTCTTTACCGGCAATTTCCTGGGCGCCTTGACGGTGGCTGTTTTGATGTCGATTGTCTTTACCTATGGTTTTTCAACCGAGCCCAATAAAGTCGGCAAGGTCATTGCCAGCATTGGTGAATCCCGTACATTGGGATATAAAGAATATGGCGCCGCGGGAATGCTTACCCTGTTTATCAGAGGCATGCTCTGTAACTGGATGGTATCCACCGGCGTGGTTGGCGCGATGATTTCCACGACGGTCAGCGGCAAGGTCATCGCCATGTGGATGCCGATCATGCTGTTCTTCGCCATGGCCTTCGAACATTCCGTCGTCAACATGTTTCTGTTCCCATCCGGCTTGATCATGGGAGGTAATTTCTCGGTCATGGACTATCTGATCTGGAACGAAATCCCGACGATCCTGGGCAACCTGGTTGGCGGGCTTGCATTTACGGGCCTCACCCTGTATACAACGCATATCAAAACCGGCCCCAAACGAAACCTGTTGTAATCGACGACAGGGCACGATATGCCCGGGACAATTCAAGTAAACACCATCCCGGGCCTGAAAAAAATGACCACTCAACTGAAAGTATCCATCGGACAATACTCCGACAGGGGGCGCAAGGAAATCAACCAGGATTTTCACGGCGTCTGCATCCCTGATGATCCGCTTTTGACCTCCAAGGGGATTGCCATCGCGCTGGCCGACGGAATCAGCAGCAGCGATGTCGGACAGGTGGCCAGCCAGGCAACCGTGACTGGTTTTCTGGAGGATTATTACTGCACTTCGGAAGCCTGGTCGGTAAAAAAATCGGCCCAACAGGTATTGCGGGCGACCAATTCCTGGCTGTACTCACAGACCCGGCAGGGACAATACCGCTACGACAAAGACCGAGGTTATGTGTGTACATTGAGCGCCATGATCATCAAATCCAGGACCGCGCATATTTTTCATCTGGGCGACACCCGCATCTATCGGCTGCGCGACAACACCCTGGAGCAACTGACTGACGATCACCGGCTTTGGGTTTCCCGGAGCAAAAGCTACTTGAGCCGGGCAATGGGCATCACTGCGCAACTCGAGATCGATTATCAAGCCCAGAAAGTCGACCCCGGCGATATCTTCCTATTCATCACCGACGGTATCTATGAATTTGTCAGTTCACGATTCATGACCAAGGTCATCGATGCGCAAAACGACGATCTGGATGCCGCCGCAAAAAAAATCGCAACAGAGGCTTACCAACACGGCAGCGATGACAATCTTACCATGCAGATAGTCAGAGTCGATGAACTTCCTTCCCCAGGTGTGGAAGAGATTTACCAGCAACTGACCGAATTGCCATTCCCGCCGATATTGACTGCACGAATGGATTTCGATGGTTACAAAATCATCCGGGAGATCCATGCCAGCAGTCGCAGCCATGTCTATCTGGCGGTCGATGCCGAAAGCAATACCCGGGTCGTCATCAAAACACCATCGATCGACCTGCAGGGTGATCCCGCCTATCTGGAACGCTTTTTGATGGAAGAATGGATTGCCCGGCGCATCGACAGCGCCCATGTTCTGAAACCCTGCGCGCAGAGCCGGCAGCGAAATTATCTGTATATCGTCATGGAATACATCGAGGGACAGACATTGACCCAATGGATGCGGGACCATGCCAAACCGGACCTGGACGCCGTCCGCGGCATCGTGGAACAGATTGCCAGGGGCCTGCGGGCTTTCCATCGCCTGGAAATGGTGCACCAGGACCTGCGCCCGGAAAACATCATGATCGACAGGACCGGCAGCGTAAAAATCATCGACTTTGGCTCGACCAAGGTCGCCGGTATCATGGAGATCAGCACGCCAGTGGAACGCCCCAATATCCTCGGAACAGCACAATATATTGCGCCGGAATATCTGCTGGGGGAAACGGGAACGTCTGTGTCAGATCTTTTTTCCCTGGCCGTGATCACCTATCAGATGCTGACCGGAGAATTACCCTACGGCGTTCAGGTGGCAAAAGCCACCACCCGTTCCGCACAGAACAAATTGCACTACAAACCAATTCCCCATGATGAACGCCGGGTTCCGTTATGGATCGATGGCGCCCTGAAAAAAGCCTTGCAGCCCGATCCTTTCAAGCGTTATGAGGCCATCTCCGAGTTTCTGTACGATCTGCGCCATCCCAACAAAGTGTTCATCAATCAGACCCGTCCGCCATTGCTGGAACGCAACCCCGTCGCTTTCTGGAAAGGCCTTGCCATCATCCAGGCCATCATCATTGCCGTCCTGTTGAGCTGACTGTTGCCGGATCCTTGAAAACAGCCAAGACTCAACCCCTGGCTTTGGGTGTACCGGACGCCCTGCCCCATTCAGCCCAGGAGCCATCATAGAGCGGCACATTGCGCACACCCAGCTGATACAAAGCCAACACCAGCAGCGCAGCGGAAACCCCGGAACCGCAACTGGTGACCATCGGCCGCGACACATCGACACCGGCAGATTCGAACAACATCCGCAGCTGACGACAGGGTAACAAGGTATCCTGCACGCTGTTCGTCAGACCGGCATAGGGGACATTGATGCTGCCGGGAATATGCCCGGGTTCGGGACCGGGTCCGACAAGCGGGCGTCGTCCGAAAAAACTGTCCGGCGAGCGGGCATCGAGAATTTGCCAATCGCCAGTTTGCCGGGTTCGCAGCATTTGCGACAAATCAAAAACCAGCTCTGGATGGTATTGCGCCCTGAAGCTCTTCCGCTCCGGTAAATATGCTCCTGACCATACCGGAAAAGACAACTGCAGCCAGCGCTTCAGACCACCATCCAGAACCCGCACATAGTCATGTCCAAACACCCTGAACATCCACCAGGCGCGGGCCGCGGCAAAAAAATGGTTGTTGTCATAGAGGACCACCCGGGTGCTATTGTCGATCCCAAGCTTTTCCATCGCCGCGGAAAACTGCCCGGCATCCGGCAGACTATGGGGCAGCGGATTTTCCGGGTCGGCTATCGCGTCTATATCGAAATACCCTGCTCCGGGAATATGGCGTTGATGATATTCCGCCCGGGCATCGCGATGCTGTCTGGACAGGAAAAAAGTCGCATCCAGAACGACCTG
>JAJRWJ010000114.1 GCA_024276805.1 Gammaproteobacteria bacterium | reverse complement strand
TCCCCCCTGGGCTTCGATCAGGCCCTTGGCAATCGTCAGCCCGATGCCCATGCCGCTATAGTGGCGGACATTGGGCGACTCGATCTGATAGAATTTTTGAAAGACTTCCCCCAGTTGATCGGGGGGGATTCCTATCCCATTATCCTCTACCCAACTCAAAACCCCGTTTTGTTCTCGTTTTGCCCCGACGCTGATTTGTCCCCCTTCCGGCGAGAAGCGGACCGCGTTGTGAAGCAGGTTGACGAATGCAGCCGTCAATTTTTTCGGATCAGCGGTTACCTGCAAAGGCTGTTTCGGGAAATCAAAAACCAGGGTTTGCGCTTTCGCGTTCGCCAATTCGCCGATTTCTTCACAGGCTTTTTCCAGCACGTCTTGAATGGCGACAGGATGGGATTTGAAAGTTGATTCTGCTGTCTCAAGCAAAGTCAGGTTGGTCATATCCTCCAAGAGGGCGCGCATTTGCATGGCGGCATTCAGGACATGTTCTGCGTGTTCAGACAATTCCCCCTGGGACTCTTCGCGCAAAAAAGTGGCATACCCGATAATGATCCCCAGGGGAGTACGCAATTCGTGTGAAGCCAACGCCAGGAAACTGCTTTTCAATTGATCGGCTGTGCTGACCCTCTCGTAAGCCTGCTTAAGCGCCTGTACCATTTGCGCGTTATGGACGGCGACCGCAGCATGAGAGGCAACCACCGTGAGAACGTGTTGGTCTGTTTGCGTGAAAGGGCCGTTACGCTTGTTCAAGGCTTCCAACACTCCCGTCGTCCGGTCTCGAATGCGCATGGGAACCCCCAGCAGGGAACGAGCCTGGAAGCCCACGTGCTGGGATGCCTGTTTGTAATGCCGGGGATCCCCCTCGAGTTGATTCAGGATCAGGGGGCGGTTTGTGCGGAAGATCGTTCCCGCCAGACTGCCCTCAAGCGGCACCGGGATCTCAGCCAGTTTTTTGGGGTCTGAACCGGTTGCGGCGGCGAAAAAAAGATGGTCATCTTTCTCGTCGTACAGCAGAATCGACGTCGCATCACACTCCAATATCTCGGCCGCTGTCTGGATGATGAGCTGGAGCAGATCGTTGAGATTAAGCGTGGAATTGAGCGTGGTACTTAATTCCACCAGACGCCGGAGACGAGTGACTGTTTCCCTGAGATTTGGGCTTGATTCGAGTGGACCTGTGCCAAGCATAGCATGTATAGTGTAGCCGGAAAAAGGACACAAAACAAGACCCAATTTGATGTGGAACAAATGTTCTATAAAAGAGTGGGTTGGAAAGCATCTCTTTTCGCCCCAAGAACGGGGAAATGCGACACGTTCAATTTTGCAACTGCGCTGCACTTTTGACCGGCAGACGACGGGTCAGGATCAACCAGCCCACAAAAAGTGTCAGCCCAATCCATCCGGCGACGCTGGCCAGCGTCCCGCCGAAAGCCGTATCAAAGCCCGGCTTGAGAAAGAGGACGGGTATTCCCGCCACGGCATTGACTGCACCATGCGCCAGCGCAGGAGCCCAGGGGCTTTTTGTATTCAGGTACAGCCAACTGAGAATGGCGCCCAAAAGAACGGTGAAGACGACCATCATGAATATCCCTGCGATCGGGCGGCCGGGATAATTCAGCCCCTGCGCGATGGCCGGCGCATGCCATAGGCCCCAGATGACTCCGCTCAGGAGGATGGCCTTCCCCTGACCCAGCGGCAGCAATTTGGGCAGCAGGAAACCGCGCCAGCCGAGTTCTTCGCCCACGGCAAAAAGCATGTTGATAAGCGGCGCCAGGGTCACAGCGGAAGCAGCTTGCGCCAACACAATCAGCCACGGATTGATCGTCTCGCCGCCCGGCATGCCGGACATGGATTCCCGGAGCACCGTCAAGTTCGGATCGAAAGCGCCCAGTCCCAGCAGGATGGTGATCGCCCCGGCGGCAATGCTCAACCCAAGAGGCAGGAGCCAGGCCCACAGGTAGAAGCGTTTCGGGCCAAGACGATTGAGTCTCAGCGCGCTGAATGGCTGTCCGGAAACCCGGGTCGCTGCAATGGCGGCAACGCCAGGCCCCCACATGGCCAGTGCAAATAAGCCCATTGTAACAAGTTGCTTCGTTTTTGGATCGACATCGCCAAAGGCCAACGGAAGCAGGAATAAGGTCCAGGAAAAGGCGAAAGCGATCAGCAGATAGATGGTCAGGGGCTTACGTTCAAGCATGTTCTTTGTCCAATCAAGGCATATTGCGCGAGCGCCGCGCGGACCGGGTCAGCGGGCGCTTGGCAACGATGGTCACTTTGGCGCCATTGCTGGGCGTATAAACACTGACGGCTTCCCAGCCTTCTTCGCCCCATTCATCCAGCGTCGTTTCGATTTGTTCATCTTTGGTCCCAAAAACGGAGCCAATCGTCAGTACGCGATATTCCCATTTCGTTTGCTCGGTCATTGCTGCCTCCCAGCGCAAGCGATGAAGCTAATCCGTTTTCGTTTCCCGCTGGTAGAGGACATAGGAATAAGTCATCAAAAACAGTGATGACCCAAGCAGCGGAGCCACGACGAACCAAAGTGCGTAAGGGGTGAAGAAGACTCCGACCAGGGCGAGAATGCCTGAGGCGATGTACAGCGTTGAGCCGAGGCGATGGGTTTCGTTCCAGACGGCATCGCTGCTCAACGTCCAGGGAGTACGGATGCCGATGAACCAGTTCCGTTTGGCCTTTTTCATCATGATCCCGATGTAGATGAAAAATAATCCCAACGCAGGCAGCATCGCAGTGCCCATATCGAAACTGGTATGGCCCAGGTTCCAGGCCAGCGTCAATCCTTGAATGTAGAACAGAAAAACAAGCAGCAGCAGGATGAACGCGTTGAAATATCTCCGGAACTTGGCGACGTTGGCTTTCAGTGGATCGATTGTCGGGATAAGCAGGAACAGCGCCAGCATCCCGACGGAAACGACCGGCATCAGGAATGCGCCCCAGAAGCGGGACATGTAGCCGTCCACCTGATTGTTGGCATTCCAGTGAGACGCGACCAGCTCAGGAAGTTGCGGATACAACATGGCGCTGACCACACTGGCTGCCAGAATGAGAATGACCGAAACGATCAATGTAGTGCGGGTAGACATTGTTTTCTCCTTTGAGCCATCCCTGCGAAAGTTGAAACTCTTTGCAAGGATGCACTAAAGTTCCACGTGAAACGTTGAAAGGCGGAAGCAAAGGTAACT
>JAJRWJ010000113.1 GCA_024276805.1 Gammaproteobacteria bacterium | reverse complement strand
CTGTGACAGGATTTCTGCCGCCTCTAGCATAAACATCAGGAGGTTAATTCTACTTTGTCAGATTCTCCGCAAACTCGTCATGCTCGCCGGGAAGCGGGCATCCAGCGCCATGGACGGCATGTTCCAAGTCATCCCTGGAGCCTGGATTCCGGCAGTCCATGCCGGAATGACGATCTGTGAAAAAAGGGATGATGTGATCTGACAAAGTAGAATTAATTAGTTAGAGTCTATAAACACCCATCCATGGGATGTTTATAGAAATAAAACAGCAAATGCGATTTGCTGTTTTATTCATAATCAATGGCTTGTGGCCATTGATTATGCCGGCACTTCCCTGTACCGGATTAGTTCCAGTCATTTATAGACGGGAACTAATTAATCGGTCGGCCAAAGTGGACCTTTCAAGAACATGATAATCCTTGATTCACTTCTGAATTCAAAGCAGCGCCGCTGTTTTCCGGTGGCAGCATTTTATCCGGATTGAGTATACCGTTGGGGTCGAACTGGCTCTTGATGCCACGCATCAGTTCGAGGCTGTTCCGGTCGATTTCCCGCGCCACGAAGTCGCGTTTCTCCAGGCCGATGCCGTGCTCGCCGGACAGCGTGCCGTTGAGCTGCAGCACCAGATTGAAGAGATCGTCCAGGCAGCATTGCGCCCTGGTATTTTGTTCCGGACTGTCGGAATCCAGCAGCAGATTGACATGCAGGTTGCCATTGCCGGCATGACCGAAATTGATGATTGGCAATTGATGTTTTTTTTCCAGTTGCTTCAGTCCGTCGAGCAGTGCCGGAAGATTGGTGATGGGCACGACGACGTCTTCATTGATTCTTTTTGCGGCGGCTTTTCTCAGCGCCGGCGCCAGTGCTTGCCGGGTTTGCCATAGATTTTGCACTTCGGTTGCGGTGTGCGGCGCGGCAATTTCCAGCAGGCCTTCGTTGCTTGCCGCTGCTATGATTTGCTGAGCGGCATGTTCCAGGCATTGCCTGGGGCCATCGACTTCGATTAGCAACAGCGCCTTTGCCCGGTTGGGCAGTTGGATGTGGCTGTGGTCCCGAATCAGGGCGATGGCATTGCCATCGATAAATTCCAGTGCGCAGGGTGTCGCCGGCTGCGCCATGATGGCAACCACCGCAGCTGTGGCAGCTTCCACGGATGCATAGATTGCCCGCAGGGTGGTGGTCGCCTCCGCCAGTGGCGTCAGCTTCAGGGTGGCGGCGGTAATGATCGCCAGGGTTCCTTCCGAGCCCAGCAACAGCCGCGTCAGGTCATAGCCGACTACGCCCTTGCTGGTATGAACTCCGGTTTTGATGGTTTTGCCGATGCCGGTCACGGCGCGTAGGCCCAGCGTATTTTCCCGGGGGGTGCCGTATTTCACCGCTCTGGGGCCGGCCGAATTATAGGCCAGGTTGCCGCCAATTGTGCAAAAAGCGGCACTGCTCGGGTCGGGAGGCCAGAACAAGCCATCCCGTTGTACTCTTTCCTGCAGGCTCTGGTTGATCAGGCCCGGTTCGACGGTGATGTAGCGGTTTTCGGGAGAGGATGCAAGGATTTTCGTCATGCGCTCCAGAGACAGCACCACGCCGTTGTGCAGCGGCACCGTGGCGCCGGTAGTGCCGGTGCCACGACCCCGGGCGCTGAGCGGAATGGCGAAGCGGTTGCACAGCTGTATCGCGGCGCCGACCTGGGAGTGTCTGGTCGCGAACAGCACTGCGCGTGGCAGGGCATGGCGGCGGCTGTTATCGTAGCCATAGGTCCAGCAATCGGCCGGGTCGGTCAACAGCGCCTCGCCGGGAAAGATTTCGCCGAGCGCTTCGAGGAAGGCTTCAGGGGGGGCTGTCGATTCAGTCGATGTATTCAAAAACCTTGACCACTTTGGTGACGCCCTTGACCTGGCGGGCAGCTTCCCCGGCGCGGTCCCCTTCATGCTTGTGCAGCAGCCCCATCAGATAGACGGCGCCATTCTCGGTGATGACTTTTACCCGTGTGGCATCGAAGCCAGGGATATCGTTGATTTTTGTCAGGGCGTTTTTCACCTTGGTGGTGATATAGGCATCGTTGCTGCGGGAGCTGAAGCTGCTGGGCTGGGCAATGACCATTTCGTCGTGTACCAGTCTGACAGCGTCGATCATGCGTACGATGGCAATGATCTTGTTGCGCAGCTGTTCACTGGGCGCCTCGCCGGTCACCAGGACGATGCCATTGTAGGAGGTGATATTGAAATGCGCTTGGGCGCTGATATCGTCGTGGGAGTTGAGCTCCATCGTGGCATCCAGTTCGATGCGCTCATCGGTCATGATTGCCGAACTGCTGCGCCGGTCGTGCATCAGCGACAGACCTGTGACTTCCGCGCCGCTGGCGCCGAGCATGCCGCCGCAGCCGGACAGCAAAAAAACACTGAGCAGGAAGGTCGCGTAGAGAGTTTTCATGATTCAGCCACCAAACAGTTGATGATCGATCAGGTCGCACAGACAATGGGTGATGAGCAGATGCACTTCCTGAATTCTTGCGGTCGAATTGGACGGTACCCGCAGCTCGATGTCCTCTTCCCCG
>JAJRWJ010000112.1 GCA_024276805.1 Gammaproteobacteria bacterium | reverse complement strand
GGATAGTAAACGGCAACCCGATGTTGCCCGGCACTGATAATGACGCCCAACCCCAGTTCGGATTCGGTATTGCTGATCCAGCGCTGGCCGGGAATAAAATTAGCCATGGTTGAAAACTGTTGCGTGCCGGCAAAATTGTCAGTGCGGTTTGCAGCTGGTGACGTACTGACGAATTATATACAAATTTGGGAAAACCCCAGTCATCCTGGCGAGGGAAAAAGTATCAGATTACCCATGAAATGCAGCCGACTTCATGGATACAAATTACCCTATCCGTGGTTGTGTGGGCACATCCCCGTGCTCAGGATACCGGCAATCCTTGCCGGTATGAGGCAGCTTCTACGGTCTTTAATGCTTGGCTGAGAC
Source organism: Gammaproteobacteria bacterium (assembly GCA_024276805.1). Classification (GTDB taxonomy): domain Bacteria; phylum Pseudomonadota; class Gammaproteobacteria; order Methylococcales; family Methylomonadaceae; genus JANEMG01. The sequence goes on along the minus strand of JAJRWJ010000112.1, from coordinate 14,333 downwards.
TTAAATATAGTAATCAGGAAAAAGTAAGCCGTGCTGGTGGCGTGTTCAGGTGCTGCTCAATCCAGTCCTGACAATCCTTCAATGGACCATTCCTCGTAATCCGATGTATCGCCTTCCGCGCCACCGGTGTATTTTATGCGGCAGACAAACTTTTTATCCTGGCTGACACCGGTATCATCGGTTATCTCAAACTCGGCGTTGATGACATATTGATAATTGCCAAGGCTCCAGAAATGCAGGGGTTTTGCCGCAAAGTTGATCAGCGTGTCATCACCGAGTTCGTTTTCGATATAAGTGCTGCAATGAGCGTAGGCAAGAGCGAACATGGTTGCCGAGTCGGCTTCCGGGCCGCCCTGCCCGGTGGTGTCTTCAAGAAACAAATCGGAACGGGCGACATCGATAATCAAGGGTTTTACGACTTTTTCCATAAAAACCAGCAGGCCGACAAAACAGGCGATCAGGGCGATAATATTAAGGTATCTCTTCATGGCGTTTAATTAATGTGCGTGGTAATAGAACAATGGTAGAAATAAATGCTCAGGGTCTGTGTATAAATTATGCAGAAATTGCATGGCCCGGGCAGAAAAAAATCCGTAGCAGCGCGCCCGGCTTGTGCGGCTAATATTCAAGCTTATGAATTACAAAGCAAAATATTAATGTAAATGGCGCTGTGCCGATGCGCTTGTGACGCTGTTTAAAGTGTACCAGAAATATATTGCAGGCTGTTAGTGATCGTCGATTGGCGGGTGTGGGAAAAGGGCCCGGCTGTTGGAAAACGCCTTGATTTTAGTGCAGTCAATGGATTGATAACCCAGTGATCAGGTGCTTAAAATATGCAAGTGAGATATCAGGTTATCAGCCTAGACATTTGTAATAAAAGAAAATATAAATTGGCGTTGAATGCCGGCACGGGAAACAAAGGGGGTTTTGTCTTGACATGGTGAGGCAAGGTGATAAACTGAAAGCCGCATTAGGGACAAGCAAATGCGCCGCATTGAGTGGAGCATTAAAATTCAGGGAGACTTTGTAAGATCCTGATTGTTGAAAGTCAGGGTTGATTTTTTAAATTAATATTAATTAGGAGGTCAAGATGGCTGCTACAACTGAATCAGTTAAGGCTGATGCTGCGGAGGCACCACTATTGAATACAAGAAACCTGTATGCGGGATTGGGCCTGTATCTGGTTTTCTATGTATGGGTACGTTGGTATGAAGGTGTTTATGGCTGGTCTGCTGGACTGGATTCTTTTGCACCTGAGTTCGAAATTTACTGGATGAACTTCCTGTATATCGAAATCGTATTGGAAATCCTGACCGCTTCCGTATTATGGGGCGTAATCTGGAAAACCCGCGATCGCAACGTTATGTCAATCACTCCTCGTGAAGAGCTGAGAAGACATTTCACACACTGGATCTGGTTGGCCTGCTATGGTTGGGCTTTGTACTGGGGCGGTAGTTATTTCACTGAACAGGATGGCACATGGCATCAGACAATTGTTCGTGATACCGACTTCACACCTAGCCACATCATCGAGTTCTACCTGAGCTACCCGATCTACATCATCACTGGTGTCGCTTCTTTCTTGTATGCTAAAACCAGATTGCCGCACTATCAGCAGGGCTTGAGCCTGATGTACATGGTTGCTGTAATCGGACCTTTCATGATTCTGCCAAATGTTGGCTTGAATGAATGGGGTCACACTTTCTGGTTCATGGAAGAGTTGTTTGTTGCTCCATTGCACTATGGTTTCGTCTTCTTCGGATGGTCTGCCTTGGGTGTATTGGGTGTGGTGAACACCGAATGTGAAGCTATTGGAAAGCTGTTGAAAAAAGACCTGGTATAAAACCGGGCAAATTGCAAAGCCAAAGCTAATCTCCTATTTGTTCGCCACCTGATCAGGCTATACAGGTCGGGTGGCGGATATAGCAGGAAGTGCAGCGGCCAAGCGATAAAAACAAAAATAATTCTTTTAATTTTTAGGAGGTAAGCTAAATGAGCGCATCTCAATCAGCAGTAAGATCTCGTGCAGAAGCCGTCAAGGTTTCACGTACGTTTGACTACTTGATTATCTGGACTTTATTTATGGTGTTGATCGGTGGATACCACATCCATTTCATGTTGACCGGTGGTGACTGGGATTTCTGGTCTGACTGGAAAGACAGACGTCTTTGGGTGACCGTGGTACCAATCGTTTCCATCACTTTCCCTGCCGCTGTTCAGGCAATGGCTTGGTCTCGTTATCGCCTGCCTTTCGGCGCAACTCTTTGCGTATTGGGGCTGCTGTTGGGTGAATGGATCAACAGATACCTGAACTTCTGGGGTTGGACATATTTCCCTGTCAATTTCGTTTTCCCATCAAATCTGGTGCCGGGAGCGATTTTGCTGGACGTCGTATTGATGCTGTCCGGCAGCTTCACATTGACTGCTGTCCTTGGCGGTATGGCATGGGGCTTGGTATTCTACCCAGGCAACTGGCCAATCATTGCACCGCTGCATATTCCCATCGAATACAACGGCATGATGTTTACACTGGCTGATCTGCAAGGTTATCACTATGTAAGAACAGGTACACCTGAGTACATCAGAATGGTAGAGAAAGGTACACTGAGAACATTCGGTAAGGACGTTGCTCCGGTATCTGCATTCTTCTCTGCTTTCGTGTCTATCCTGATCTACTTCTTGTGGCACTTCTTCGGTAACTGGTTCTCTCAGACTCGTTTCGTACAGTCTACTTGATTATCCGTTATCAAAAACAACCTTAATAGTATGGTTATTGCGGGAAATCACAATAGCTGTACCAATTCAGAACAGCAATTCTCTAATTATAGAGGAGGATATATGAAAACAATAAAAGACAAAGTGGCTAAATTATCCTTTGTCGCACTGCTGATGACATTGTCAGCAGCGATGCTATATACACCAACAGCATCAGCGCATGGTGAGAAGTCTCAGGCTGCTTTCATGCGTATGCGTACCATTCACTGGTTCGATCTGAACTGGTCGAAACCCGTCGTTGAAGTCAACGAAACCATGGAAATCAGTGGTAAATTCCATGTCTTCGCCGGCTGGCCCGAAACTGTCGACAAACCAGAAGTTTCTTTCCTGAACATTGGTATTCCTGGACCTGTATTCATTCGTGCGGGCTCCTGGATCGGTGACCAATTGGTTCCTCGTTCCGTTACTCTGGAACTGGGCGAAACTTATTCATTCAGAGTGTTGCTGAAAGCCCGCCGTCCTGGCGAGTGGCATGTACACACCATGATGAATGTCGAAGGTGGTGGTCCTATCATCGGCCCGGGTAAGTTCGTCACAATCACTGGCACAATGGGTTCTTTCACAAATGAACTGACCACATTGACCGGTCAGACGATCGATCTGGAAACATGGGGATTGTCCAATATCTACTTCTGGCATGGCCTGTGGTACTTGGTCGGTGTTGCCTGGTTGGTTTACTGGTGCCGTCGTCCTGTGTTCATTCCGCGTCATTTGGCTGTAAGCGCAGGCAAACTCGATGGTTTGATCACTGACGGAGACAAGAAAGTAGCGATTATCTTCTTTGTCGGTACAATCGGTCTGGTATTGTTTGGCATGGGTCAGGCTAACAGCAAATATCCTGTAACGACACCGTTGCAGGCTGGTTTGATGAGAGGCATGGTTCCTCTGGAAATGCCTGAAGTCAGCATCAATGTCAAGGTTGAAGAAGCCAGTTATCGCGTACCGGGTCGTGCTATGCAGATGACCCTGACCATCACAAACAATGGCGATTCCGCTGTTCGTTTGGGTGAGTTCAACACGGCTTCGGTTCGTTTCCTGGATCCTGAAGTATATCAGGATGATTCAGGTTATCCTGCTGACTTGTTGGCTGACGCTGGTCTGTCTGTTAGCGATAACAGCCCGATCCAGCCAGGTGAAACAAGAACTATCGAAGTTACCGCTTCTGATGCTGCTTGGGAAGTTTACCGTTTGTCTGATCTGATCTACGATCCAGATAGCCGTTTTGCTGGTCTGTTGTTCTTCTTTGACGAGAATGGCAACCGTCAGATGGTTATGGTAGACGCACCTCTGATCCCAGTATTCATTTAATTGAATAGCTTATAGGTTGTTTTAAACCTGTAAGTGGGATTGAAAGACCCCCGCTGATGTTCAGCGGGGGTTTTTTTATGCGCACAAGCTTCATATATACTCACCTCACATGACATCATCACCCCGGCAGCCCCTTTGTTGCCGATGGCTACGTTGAAAAACCTTGCTGTAGATAGCTGCAGCGGCGTTTTTTCGCCTTGCCCTCGACAAATAATGAAGCACCGAAATGCTGATGTCACATGCGAAGAGTATACAATTCAATGGAGATAATAACTGATGAACAAATTGATCGCTGCTATGATTATATCCGTGGCTCTGTTTGCTGTTTCGTTGCCAGGTGCAGCCGATGATCAAGCCAACGCTTATGGATATGTCGACAACAGTCTTGAAACGCTGACAAATTTTGCCAATGATCCGGACATGCAATGGTTCCGTAAGCACGTTCAATCAGCTCAAGGAATTCTGATTATTCCGACAGTGCTGAAAGCAGGCTTCTTTTTTGGCGGTTCCGGGGGCACGGGGGTTATGTTGAGGCGCCAGGCTGGTACCGGATGGAGCTATTCACCGATAGATGAGTGGAGCAGTCCGGCCTTCTATTCCATGGGTTCAGTGACATTTGGCCTGCAGATTGGTGCTGAAGCGGCGGAAATGATATTGTTGATTATGACGCAGCGGGGCATGGATGCCATGCTGACCACCAAAGCGCAGCTGGGCGCCGACATGAGTGTCGCGGCAGGCCCGGTTGGTGCAGGCGCGCAGGTGGCAACGGTGGATATATTGCAATTCAGTCGCAGCAAAGGGATATTTGGCGGTCTGACGGTTGAAGGCTCCATCATCGAGCCGCGCGACAGTCTGAACAAAGCCTATTATGGCAGATCAGTCAGTCCCCTGGATATTTTGGTCAAGCGCACGGTGAGCAATGCCCAGGCCTATAAACTGAGATCCAGGCTGGCAAGTTTGCAATAAATGACTTCCAGTCTATGCAACTTCGGATATACTCTCTGGATGTGAATTTTTTGCATTTTGGCGTGCCATTTTTTCTCGGGGGAAAGGAGAAAAACCTTGTTGTAGCCATTCTACAGCAAGGTTTTTCAACGCGGTCACCGGCAAAAAGGGCTCAATATGGCGCTGAAATGATGTATGGAAAGAATAGTTATCGTCAGATGCTGGTATCCTGTTCCTGAATGGAAATTTCGATGAATGCATTAGCCGGCAGTTCCCAGCGGGTACCAGAATGACTTTTATGATTTTCTACTGGTAGGGTTTTCAAGAGATGAAAGTGATGGTGAAGCCGATGATCAGACAATGGACAGGAACGGTTTTGACTTTATTGATTATGGCATACAGTGGCGTGACCGCTGCCATACTGGTGACGAATCCAGCGAGTTGTCCAGCCAATACCGCAGCCAGTTTTATTGGTGTAGGACTTATCGATGCCAAAGGCGATTTTGTCAGCGTGCCTGTTGATTCCAATTTTCAAGGTTCCAGTGTCTATGAATGCAATACCGTGCAAATGGAACCGTCGATTCAGGATAGAAGGGCGCTGTTCATCTCGGTACAGAACCGGCAAATCAGGAGGGTGACGAACAATGCCGTCAACAATGAAATCTACCGTGAATTGTTCAACCGGGACCTGCAGCCTGACAATAGCGTGGCGAAGGAAAACAAAACGGCTGCATCGATGGACAATGACAATTCATTCCTGGATTCGGCATGGGGCATGCTGACCTATTCGGGCCTTGGCGATGACGACAGTTCCGTGGGGCATTTCGACAATGACATTTTTCAGTTCGTCGGCGGCGCGGACAAGAACATTGGCGACTGGATGGTCGGTTATGCATTGACCTATGCCTACGCGAATACGGATACCAGCCTTTACCAGAACGGCACATCACATACTGTCGGGTTGACGCCCTATGCCGCGTATCAAATCAATGATTTTCTGTTTGCCTCGGCATTGGTGGGCTACAGCTACACGCATGTCAATGCTGCCGGCGCCACTGGGCGTGTGCATGATTACGATGTTGAAGCCAATCTCAATGCCTACAAGGTGTTTCATTCCTTGCTGCTCAAGGCCCGTATGGGTATACGCTATACCTACAGCAACGATACACTGCTGGTGAATGACCCCGGCTACGATGAAGTCATGGGCATAGGTGACGCGGAAATTGGTTATCGATTCGTCAACAATCTCATTGCCTACACCGGTTTGCTCTATGAATATGTCAATCAGGAAGCCATCGGGCTGAACGGAGTCGTACAGCGGGGAGCACTATATTTTCGCGCAGGAGTCGATTATCCGGTAACTACGGGCTTGTTTGTCGGGGCAAAGATCGAAACCGATGTTGCCAATCGGCAGTATGATCTATTGAGTGGCTCGGTCAATTTCCGCATCGAATTGTAGTTTGAGGTATTGTCGGGAGGTTTGAGAAACGGATGGCTTGCTTGCTGTTCTGCGGCATATGCACGCCAATATCCAGTCAATATAGGAAGTGAAAGCAATGTCCAAAAGGACAGTTCGATTAACAACAGTCATTCAGTTGCTACTCTTCGGCAACCTGCTGTCAGGTAATGTATATGCCGGTTTCGATGTGTCCCGGCAGGTTGGCCGGCAGGTTGGCCGGCAGGTTACCCGTCAGGTCAATGCGGCGATCAGCAAGAATCTCAATGCCAATTTGATCATTCCCAAGTTGAAAATACGTGATGCGGCAGGAGCAATAAACGATTCTGCATTGACTGCGGACGGCAAAATACTCAGCCTGCTGCATGGCGATGATTCCGTCAGAGTCTGGGATCTGGATATTGGTATACAGAGACCCATGTTGCTCCTTGATGATACAGGCATGACCAGTGTCGTTTCTGCATCCTCCTCGGGCCTGTCACTGGTTGGCAGGGAAGACGGCAAAATCAGCGTGTTCGAGACGTTGACAGGCAGACAGCAAAAGTTGTTGAACAATGGCAATGTGGAAGTGGTGCTGCTGGTTTTGTCCAGCGATGAGCGTTTGCTGGCGGCAATCGATGCATCCGGCAACATTACCATCTGGGATATAGCGACACTGACCGTCAGGCAGCGATTGCAAACCAGCCGTGGCGATGCAATAACCGCCGCCGCCTTTGCAGCGAATGGCAATGCCTTGCTTGTTGCCGGGGAAGATGGATTTGTCGAGCAATGGGATTTAACGACAGGCACTAGAAATACAAAATTGCCGGCCATGGATGAAGATGTGATTGCTGTCTGGTTTATCGCTGAAACAATGCTTATTGTCACGGCTGATGCAGACGGCGTACTGCAGGGAGTCGATGCCAGGACCGGCAAGCGGCTGTGGCTGCACAAGCCGGACGATGATGTAAAGACGCAAGGCATCGACAAGCATGCTGCATTGGCGGCTCTGGCAAGCGATGATCACCGGATAAAAATTGTCCGGATCGGGGATTGGCATGTAGTGCGGCAGTGGCGCGTGCAGAAAGATATCAGGCGGCTGCAATTCATCAATAGTGGCAGGCAGTTGGCTGGCGCCGATGCACAGGGTATCGTGCATCTGTGGCATGTGGCTTCCGGGCGGGAAATACTGCGTCTGATTGCAACCGGGGCAGGATGGACCGTGGTCGATAATCAGGGGCGTTTCGATAGTGATGAAGCCGGGATGAGTAAAGTTTCCTGGGAGGCTGCGGACAAGGACATACCCATCGACAACTTTTCGGAAAAATACTATGAACCCGGCCTGCTGGGCAGCCATCTGCAAAAGGGTAAGTTCATCAATCAGCATCCCGTGCAAATACAGGCCGGAATAACATTGCCACCGGAAGTACAGGTGTTTGCCGGTGATTCTCAAAAAAAAACTGCGGGGCTGGTGCAAGTTATCGTGGAAATTGTCGATGCTGGCGGCGGCATCGGGGATGTGCAAGTCTATCACAATGGAAAAGTCATCGATCGAAGCCGGGCCAGTAAAAAAGTGGAAAAAATGCCTGATGGCGGAATCAGACAGATGCTACGCCTGGAAATCAGTCCAACGGCTGGACACAATATAATTCGTGCGCTGGCAAGTAATAGCATGGGTATTGCCAGCCTGCCGGCGACACTGACTTTTGAATCCGGTGGCAGGAAAATTCTGCCGACACTGCATGTGCTCAGTGTCGGTATCGATCAGTATCAAGACCGGCAACTGAATCTGGATTACAGTGTCGCCGATGCGCGGTCTATTGCCAATATTCTGAGTGACAGTCGGTTCAGCGCTTTTCACCGGGTGAAGCAGTACAATCTGTACGACCGGCAGGCCACCAAGCAGGCAATTCTTACGAAGCTGCAGCAGATTGCCGAATTCAACCATAATGATGTCATGGTGATGTATCTGGCCGGGCATGGTATTGCGTTGAACGGGGAATGGTATTTTCTGCCCCATGAAACTACATTACAGGCGGATCGAAATTACTACAAGAAAGTTGGTATTTCGGCGCGGGAGATCCAGAAGCTGTTGGAGAAAATAAAAATTCAGCGGATTCTGGTGATGGTGGATGCCTGTTATTCCGGAGCGGGACTGAAGGCATTCCGCAAATTACAGAATACCCAGAGGCATTTCACCCGGGCATTGAGCAAACAAGTCGGCATCGTCGTTCTGGCGGCAACCAGGCAGGATCAGGAGGCTGTGGAATTGGCCGATCTGGGCCATGGTTTGTTCACTTATGTGGTAGAACAGGGAATGCAGGGCAAGGCGGATATGTCGCCCAGGAACAATCAGATCAGCGCTCATGAGGTTGCCATGTTCTCCAGGATGACCATTCCTGAATTTGCCAGAAAATATCTTGGCGCCTCTCAGGAACCCACCGCTTTTACCATGGGTAGCGATTTCACCCTGTTGCAGCCAAAGCGATAATCCTTGCTGGAACAGGTGACGCCGGGGCGCTGAAAGTCGATCCCGCTACAAATGTTCCAGCATATCCAGCATCTCGATGGCCTGCTGGAGTTGTGGATTCAAGCAGATGGCGGTGCGCAGTTTGGCAATCGCTGCGTTAACCTTGTCCTGATTGAACAATTCATTGGCCTGGTTAAACAGGTCCACTGCAAGCTGACTGGCAGGCTTGGTCAGCACGATATGACACTGCGCGCTGCCATCCACTTTGATGTCGCGCAGCGCCACTACTGAAGGTAGCATCAGTTTCATGCCGGGAAGCAGGTCGCTGTCAGTGTCGACGCCAGTGTTGAACAAGGGAATCAGTACGGCTTTGCCGCTGTCGTGATAGATGCGCCGGGCTATTTTATGCAGCGTATCGTCGTTCCTGACCCAATAGGTAACAAGCTGCTGATTGAACCAGCCATTCTTCAACTGTTCCAGGGCGGGCTGGTGATTCGGATCGTAGAGCAGCGTACGCAGCAGCAATTGATGGGCAAGACCGATGTCGTCAGTTTTGTTGGCGCTACTGAAGAAGCCTGCGGCGAGGCTCAGAATTTTTGCCTCCAGTTCCCGGACCTTTTGCGTGGCCTCCTTGAGCAGATCGCCGCTGCCGGTCAAATTGGCGAATTTATAATCCATCGATGCATAGTCCTGATGACTGATCAGCCAGTCACGGCGCAGCTTCCAGGCCAGTAATGCGGTGCGCCATTGCCCTTTGGCCTCGTATTCGGAGGGTTTGCCATAGGTAATTTCACTGATGGAGTTCATGATGTCGATCGGTTCGGGATTTTCCAGGGGATAATCCTGATAAATCTCCAGATTCTCGGCAAACCGTTCCAGGGGAAATGTGCCATAGATCATCGAACGGCGCAGGCGCAGGTTATGCATATAAAAGGGATTGCCGGCTCTTTTTACCGTGAAAGCGCTGGTATAGCCATTTTGCTTGAGAATTTCCATCACCACAGGGTTGGTGTTTCCGTAGGGATAGGCGAGGGCGTTGGCCTGTTTGCCTAGTTCTTCAAGGATGATTTTCTTGGAAATGACCAGTTCATTTTTTACCGATTCAAGATAGGTGGCAAAAGACTCGCCATGTTGCATCGCGTTCAGGTCCTTGTGGGATTTACTGTGGCACTGGATATCGATGGTGCTGTCGTTGACCATTTCCCGGATTTGATCCCAGCTCAGGGTTCTGGAGCTTCTGGGTTTGATGTAATTGGTGGGAATGAACAGCACGGCATTGAAGCCATACTTCTTCAGGATGGGGTAGGCGACGTTGTAGCAGGAAATCCAGCCGTCATCCATCGTGACCAGAACCGATTTTTGCGGTATCTGACCAAATCGCAGGTATTCCAGTAATTCATCCAGGGAAAGCACATGGAAGCCATGGTCCTGTAAATAACCCATCTGGGCATCGAAATCTTCAGCCGAAACGGTCAGCTTACTGTGACTGATACCACTGGTGAAATTATGATAACTCAATACGGGCACCAGTTGGTGACCAACCGCGGTCAAGCCGCCAGGACGAAACGGATGCAGCGGAATGATCAATTCCCTGCCCGGAGCGACGCTAGAGACACCGTTGAATTCCGCAATTCTCCAGGCCAGGGATGACGATCCGAGATGGGTTTGCGCCAGCGATTGCAGTGTTTCGCCAGATTTAACCTGGACAAATCTGAAGTCCGCAGGAGGTTTTATCGGTTCTTTGACACATCCGGCCAGAACCGACAGCAGAAAAAGGGTCATCAAGCATTTGCTGATTGCAGGCAGTTTGTTTCGGAGAGGAAGAGGCATCATGAAAATCGGTCCAGTCATAGGCTAGTAAGGGCTCATTTTTGCAGTTCATTTTCCAGGGCATTTCTGACGGTACTGATGGGATCGAGAGACAGGGCGAACATCAGCAGTTCATCGCCTAACTGACGGTCGCCCTGTTGCTTCAGTTTCCTGCCATTATATAAACAGCGCAGCGAGACCAGGTTTTTTGTTTCCCGATAGATTTCCCTGGCTGCCCTGGAGTTATCTACGCCATTGAAGAATTTATCCCAGTACTGCAGCACGTCCTGTAATTGTGGCAGAGATTGGCTGTTTTTGGCGAGCGTTACCAGGCGGGTCTTCAGTCTGGAAAACAACTGGGGATGCTTTGCCAGGTATTGCTCATCGATGCTGCGCAATTTTTCAAGATAAGCGAAAATTTCCTTGCCGGAAACGGGATCGGAATTCAAGGCGCGTTGATAGTCTGCGACCAGAGAATTCAGCCGGGCGGTTTTTTCCCGGGCAATATGCTGCCGTCCGGTGCGGAAAGCGTTTTCATTCGGGAAAAGCGCCAACGCTTCGGTGTTGATCTTTTCAGCATGAGAAAAATTGTCCTCCTGCAGGGCGTTGTCTATCTGCTGCCGAAAGAACTGTTGCAGCGGTTTACGATGCCCGGTAATGACATGCTGACGATCTGACGGAGAAAGCTTGTCCTGCAGTTCCGCAATGACGCTGTTTACGGCAGTAGCCGCGTTGCTTTGCAGGGCTTGCTGGAGTTTATCCGAGTAGATCTTTCGGGCTTGCCATGCCTGCAACTGCCGTTCCCGTTTGCTGCTCAGGTTTTTGAAAGTGTCGCTTTCCCGGTCGCCGGGGAGCAATGCCGCCCAGTTCTTCAGCAGGCGGTCCGCCAGATCGAACTGCTCCGCAGCGATGGCCGCATCGATTTTCCCCGCGAAAGCCTGTGCGGCGCCGGGATATTGCAGCAGCTTGCTGGCGGGTTCAATCTGTTTGATTTTGCGGGTCACCTCCTGTAATGCCGAAATATCCGGCTGTTTGGCCTGTAGAGCGTTTTTATATTCCCGGGACAACTGCGCCAGTCGTTTTGAGCGGTGTTTTCTGAGGCTGGTTTTTAATTTGCCCAGGAACCGCTTTTCCTGGGGCGCATCTGGCAGCAGTCGTGCCGCAGTATCGATCTGCCGTAGCCCCGAATCATAGTCGTCACGGTTTATCGCGGTGCTGACTGCGCTGCTGAAATAGGCGTGTAGTTTTTCCTTGATGGCGGGAGTGAGCAGAATCTTTGTTCTTTTTGCAGCGTCCAGGGACAACAACATAGTGATCAATTCCGGCATATCCACATCGCTGCCGGCCAGCACCAGGTTGATGAGTTCAGACACTTCCTGGTTTTGCCGGAGTTTTTGCTCCAGAATCCGACGCTGTTTGTTGGGCGCCGGGATCAAGGTGTGCCAGTCGGCCAGTAATTGTTTCGCGCTGCTCAGGTCATTGCGCGCAATAGCCGTTGCTATTTCCGATGCGTAGCGGGACGAAAGGTTTGGATCCTCCAGCAGGCTGTGCTGTTCCGAGATTTTTCCCAGACTGTTGCGGGTGTCCTGCAGACAGGGCATCAGTTTGAGCAAGGAGCTTGCCGGTTGCTTGAGGCACTGGCGATATTGCCTTTCCAGTTCATTCATGCGCTTCAATTTTCTGGGTCTGATGGTTTCAGCCAGATCGGTCAGGCTTTTAGAGTCCGGATAGATCGCCATGATGCGTTTGGCATCGTTTTCCGCCGCGACGAAATCATCGCCAGCCATTGCCAATTTGATCTTCTCTATATAATGCGGGATCAGTAGTGCTCTGACATCGCGCTGCTTGAACAGAATCCGCTGGATATTCGCGCTGAACTGCTGTAAAAACTGGATGGCATCGATCTGGTAATTTTTACTGGTGATGGGAAATTGCACCAGGGCGATACGGGTCTTGTCGTCTTTCAACAATTCTAGCTGATCTTCATAGGTCAAGCTTTTGAAAGCATCGATGCCGGAAATCTTCTGTTGCTGAATGGCAGCGGTGATACGCCGCATATTCCAGTAGTCATAGCCTTTATAGATGATGATGGGGGTAATGACCAGGGCCACGGCAATGATCGAGCCGATGACCAGCCGGCGTAAGCGTAGACGTTTTGCCGAAACGCCCGGGGCATAGAGGTCCTGAAAGAATTGTTCGGCATTGGGGGTGCGGTTCTTCTTGTCGAAACACAAGCCTCTTTTGATCGCCTTGAATTCATCGGCCGACAGTCCTTTGATCGGTTTGGGCTGCAGTTTTTCCCGTTCCGCAATAAGTGCCAGTCCGCCATTGAAGGGATGTTTTCCAGTCAACAGTTCATAGACGACACAGGCCAGGCCATAAATATCGTCGCGTGGATCGGGATCTTCCTGCATCAGCATCTCGATGCTGGCATAGGCCGTGGTGATGGCCCCCAGCTTGCCGGGATCGAAGCGGGTTTTATCCCGGTCGCTCTTCTTGGACAAACGGGCGATGCCGAAGTCGATGACTTTGGCGATCTTGGTTTTACTGTTGTAGAAGACATTGCCGGGTTTGAAATCCAGATGAATGATGCCTTCCCGGTGGGCATGATTGAGCGCCTTGCACATGCCGCCGATGATGGGTTTGGCTTCTTTCAGCGAGATGCCTTCGGGGTGTTGTTTGATGAAGTCCTTCAGCGACATGCCTTCCAGAAATTCCATGACGATGAAAACCTCGGTTTCATCGCGATTGATCTCATAGGCTTTGACGATATTCCGATGAATGAGCTTTTTATAGCGGGCGAATTCCCGAACCAGCGCCTTCAGCGCATAGGGGTGACTCCTGATTTCATGGTTGATGAATTTGATCGCAACATATTTATCCTGTGAATCGCCGGCATCCTGTATCAGATCCACCGCTTTCCACACTTCCCCCATGCCACCCTTGCCAATCTTTTTTTCCAGGCGATAGGTGCCGCGAATGATCTGCCCGGGTTTGATCTCTTTTTGCTGGTCGCCTTCCTGCCATTGCATCAGATGACGCAGCAGTGAGGATGCCTGACTGGCCGAGGTGGGTTGCTGGTCCTGATCCGTGGATGCTGGTGATTTCGGGGTTAATTTGACGATTCTGGTCTTTGGTTCGGCAAGCTTGTCCTGCAAGGTATCCAGAACAGTGGCTGACAGGCCGGCGGCACTGACCATTTCACGCAGCTCTGCCAGTGACTGCTGCGTGGCAAAATGATTGTCCGCAAGCAGCGCATCGAATTTCTGGTAAAGCGCTTTTTCGTCCAGGAGTCCCTGTTGATATTCCTGTATGGCTCTGGAAAAATGATCTTGGGTGACAACTTCATTCATAATGGTTTGTGGTAAAGCCTTTGTTTATCGTTGTAATGTAACATATGAATGTTATTGATGTTTAATCTGTCAGGACAAATCCAGTGATGACCGCTTAGGGTGCTAAAGTCCAGCTGATGGAAAAATCACTTCGACATCGATGGCAGACCGGACTGAAATCCTGCAGCTATGTCAATGAACGCCAGCGCCTGGTGCAGCAGCCGTTTGTCCTTGTCGGGGGTCAATCTACAAGAATATG
>JAJRWJ010000111.1 GCA_024276805.1 Gammaproteobacteria bacterium | reverse complement strand
GACCAGAAAACCGATATCGCGCTTGATGGTGTCGAGCAAAATATTGCGCCGCTGTTTGAGTATATCGTCCGATAAATAATTTTCCAGCGTCGACAAGCGGCTTTTGTGCAGCAGCTCGTAGTCTGATTTGACTTTTGCCAGCAGCGCCTGTTTGGCGGAAACCGGAAAGATTGCCGCCTGTTCGATTCCCAGCGTCCTGGCGGAAATCTCGACCTGGGATTTGATGGCGTCTTCATAACCGGTCTCGCCGGAAAGATCGTCCCACATAGCATCGATTTTATTCATCACCACGGCCAGCCCCTGTTTGTTGGTGCCGCGGGCATGACAGACATGATTGCGCCACATTTCCAGGTCGCTTTTGGTGACACCGGTATCGGCAGCCAGCACAAAAATGATGGCCTGGGCGCTGGGCAACATGCTCAACGTCAACTCCGGTTCCGATCCCAGGGCATTCAACCCCGGGGTATCCAGAATGGCCAGTCCTTCCTTCAGCAGCGGGTGCGGGAAGCTGATCAGGGCATGCCGCCAGCAGGGTATTTCCACTTTCTCCGGGTCGACGATACCCTGTTCCGCAGCCTCCTGTTCATTGAACAGCCCCAATTTATCGGCAGCCTCCTTGCTGACTTCCTTGACCGCCACTAACTCCTTGAAAGCCTCCTGCATCTGTGTCGGCGAATTGCAGTCGAGTTCGATCTGGGTCCATCGATCCGGATTCTGCTTGTATTCAATCAGCGAGATATCTTCCAGCCTGCTCTCGATATTCAACAGGCGGATATAGCTGCCGCCGGCCTCGTCATGAAACAGTTCGGTGGGGCACATGGTGGTTCTTCCAGGGGAGGAAGGCAGCAGCCTGACGCCGGTCTCGGCAAAAAACAACGAGTTGATCAGCTCGGTCTTGCCACGCGAAAATTCAGCGGCAAAGGCAAGCGTCACCCGGTCCGACTTCAAACCCTGCAGAATATTCAGGATTGTATCTGTGCTTTGAGGATCGGTCAAACCATAGCGTTGACGCCATTCCTGATACATATCCACCGCCTGTATCAATTGGCTACGCCACTTTGAATATTCGTGCAGCTGTTCTTTAAATTCCAGGTTCCGCATAGTTAGCCCATCATAACTGACAATACTCTAAAAAAGGTTGCGTTCAATCAACTCACGATTTGTAAAAATAATTGTAGACTAAATATTTGGAGCTGCAGGATTTAAGTGCGGCAAATTAAACCGGGGTCAAAAAAACCCCATCACACGCCATATCGTGCGCGGTATTCAGTGATGGACTCGAGCAGCGGGGATGCGCCGTTGTGCATTTGCAGATAGGTAATGATATCGGAAAGCCCGATGATGGCGATCACCGGAACTGCGAAGCGCCGACTGACTTCCTGCGTCGCCGACAGGGCATGCCCGCCTTTTTCCTGTCGGTCCAGGGCAATCAGCACGCCACCCAATTCGGCGCCAGCCGCCTCGATGATCGCCGCGGATTCCCGGATCGAAGTGCCTGCGGTGATGACATCGTCGACAACCAGCACGCTGCCCTGCAGCGGCGCTCCGACCAGGCTGCCGCCTTCGCCATGTCCCTTGGCCTCTTTGCGATTGAAGGCAAAGGGGATATCCTTACCGGTCAGTTGTGCATAGGCAATGGCGGTTGTGCTGACCAGCGGGATGCCCTTATAGGCGGGTCCATACAGCATGTCGGCAGCGTGCCCCGACTGTTGCAGGGCCTGTGCATAGAATTGCCCCAGCCTGCCCAGCCGGGCGCCGGTATTGAACAGGCCGGTATTGAAAAAATAAGGGCTGCGGCGTCCCGATTTCAGTTGAAATTCACCGAATCTGAGTACATCGCAGGCGAGGGCGTATTCAATAAACTCTTTTTGATAATCATACATGGCGGGATTGCTGTCTCCAGGGCAATAAATGTGAAAAATGCCTGTCGGGCAAGGCGGGGGCCATTGTACACGGGCAGGAAACGGGCGTATACAAGGCCGGAAATCGCCGAGACTGCGGATCGGGAGAGAGATACGATTCTACATGGCAAATTCCGTTAAAATCTGGTCGAGAAAATCCCGCCCTTTTGCAGAACACCGATAGTGTCTGTCGTGGTATTCCAACAAGCCCTGTTGAACATATGTCGACAGAGATTGTTCCAGGGCCGACGTATCCAGGCCGGTTCTGGCAATATAGCTGTCCAGGCTGAAGCCGGCATGCAGACGCAGACTGTTCATGATGAACTCCAGCGACAATTCAGTGGTGGCGATTGCCTGGCTTCCGCCATTATATGTAGTTGGTTTGGCACTATTTGCCATATAGTGATCGGGATGCCTGGTTTTCCAGGTGCGGACGATGTCTCCAGGCAGGGAGCGGGTGATTTTTCCATGGGCGCCCGCACCAATACCCAGATAGTCGCCAAATTGCCAATAATTGAGGTTGTGCCGGCATTGCCGGTGCCGCTTGCCATAGGCGGATATTTCATAGTGCAGATAGCCGTGATCGGCCAGCAGACGTTGGCAGTGCCGTTGTTCACTATAGATCAGATCCTCGTCGGGCAGGGATGGCGGAAACTTGTGAAAATAGGTGTTGGGCTCCAGGGTCAACTGATACAGGGAGATATGCGTTGGCTGCAGAGCGATGGCAGTCGCTATATCTTGCTGACTGTCTCCGGCTGCGGCGCCGGGCAAGCCAAACATCAGGTCCAGATTGATATTGTCGAAGCCGGCAGCATGGGCAATCTCCACAGCCTGCACGGCTTCCCTGGCGCAATGAACGCGGCCGAGGCGGCGTAAATAGCGGTCAGAAAAGCTCTGTATGCCAATTGACAGGCGGTTGATGCCAAGCGCCCTGTATTCTGCGAATTTGCTGCTCTCAAAGGTTCCGGGGTTGGCTTCCAGGGTGATTTCAATCTGCCCCTGCCAGGGCAGCAACTGCCGGACGCCAGCCAGCAGTGTCGCCATCGCTTCAGCGGAAAACAGGCTTGGTGTCCCGCCGCCGATAAAGATATGGCTGATGCCCCGGGTTTCCTGAAAACGCTGTATATCCAGAAGCAGGTCCTGCAACAATACAGCCACATAACGCCGTTCCGGCATTTCCTGGGAAATTGTATGGGAATTGAAGTCGCAGTAAGGACATTTCTTCATGCACCAGGGAATATGAATGTACAAACCCAGGGGGATTTCTGTGCTGATCACTTAGGCGGCATGCTGTACTTGCATTTGTGGAAAAACCAGCAATACCTTGAGACCACCCAGTGCAGAGCGGTCCAGATATAAACTGGCTTGGTGGATGCTCGCTATACGTGTGACGATAGACAAGCCCAGGCCACTGCCCTTGGTCGTGCTGGCCGTTTCCACCCTTCTGAAGAAGCGCTGCAGCACCTGCTTGCGCATGTCCTTGGGGATACCCGGTCCGGAATCCTCCACGCACAACGTCACCAGCGTCTGTTCCGCATTGATGCTGACTTCAATATGCCCGCCAGTCGGGGTATAGCGGATGGCATTGTCGATGATGTTTCTAATCATGACGCTGATCAATTGCACATTGCCATAAATGAGGTGGCTATTGTTATTGAACAATTCTATTTCGATCTGTTTGTTGTGCGCGGAAAAATCGAGGTCGGAAATCACCTGGATGACCTCCTGATTGAGGTCGGTGGGCTGTTTCTCGACCAGGGACTCATCGGAATCGATGCGTGACAGCACCAGCAACTGCTGAACCATATGCGTCATGCGATGCACGGCCTGCTCAATTTTTTCCAGTGCCGGCGTTCGCATCTCCTCCTGCTGCGTTTTCAACGCCACCTGAGTCTGTGCCAGCAACCCCGCCAGCGGAGTGCGCAATTCATGAGAGGCATCGGCGATAAAGCGGCGTTCATTTTCAAAAGACTGCGCCAGCCTGGTAAACAGATCGTTCATCGCTTCAATCAGGGGGACGATCTCGGTGGGAAGCTTTCTTGAGGATAACGGCGTCAGGCGACCGGCATCCCTGCGCTTCAATTGCCAGGCCAATCGGTTGACGCTTTTCAGTGAACTGCCGACGATATACCAGATGGCAACCCCCAATATCGGCATGCCAAACAGAAACTGCACAATGACCATGGTCGAGACATTGTCCGCCAGCTCTTCCCGGATTTTATCCAGTTGGGCGACATAGATAATGTACTTCGCATCGCCATCCTTATCCCGTCCGGTCAAGGCAAAAACATCCCATAATTCCCGATTGATCCGGATTCTGCTCAACCCATTGCGTTTGTTGGACAGAGGATATTGGGGGGCATTTTTGGTGCGCAGTATCAATCCCTCGCCAATCATCCATATCTGAAAAGCCACTTTATTTCTGTATTGAAACGGGATGTCTTCATGCTCCAGCACTGCCATGCCGGTGTCCAGGTCCCAGTTTTCATACAATGAACCATCATGCAGCAGGCTCTCCACGAAAGCATGAATGACCCGTGCGGACCCCGCCAGCTCATTGTCGAACAAGCTGTAGACTTCATGCCTGATCTCACGGTAGCTGACCAGTGCAGTAATGCCCCAGGTGAAAAAAGAAGTACCAAGAAGAGTCACCAGAAGCAATTTCTTCAGCGAATAATTCCTAGCCTTCATCGATAATATAACCGACGCCTCTTACGGTACGAATGAACTTGGCAGGCAGTTTTTTTCGCAGATGGTGAATATGCACCTCGACGGTGTTGCTTTCAATTTCCGAGTTCCAGGAATACAGCGTTTCCTCCAGTCTTGCCCTGGAAATGACCGACCCCTTGTTGGCCAGCAAAAAATTCAGTACCTCAAATTCCTTTTGTGAAATTTCCACCACTTTACCGGCGACAGTCACCTGATGCGAGGCGGGATCCAAAACGACGCCTTTATGTTCCAGAAGAGGGGTGCCACGACCGCCATGGCGTCTGATCAAAGCCCTGAGCCGGGCGCATATTTCATTCATGTCAAAAGGCTTGACGACAAAATCGTCAGCTCCACTGTCCAGCCCGATGACCCGGTCGTTTACCGTGTCCCGTGCGGTAAGAATCAGCACCAGCGTTGCATCCTTGCGTTTGCGCAAGGCCCTCAGGACATCCAGTCCATCCATGCCAGGCAAATTGAGATCCAGAACCAGAATTTCATAACTGTGTGTCTGCAGCGCTTCGTCAGCCTGCTTTCCGTCAGTGAGCCAGTCGACGGCATAGCCTTCCATGGTCAAACCACTTTTCAATCCATCTCCCAGGATTTCGTCATCTTCAACTAATAAAAGGCGCATGGAATCTCAATGAGTTATTTTGAATATGTTTGTTGAATCAGTATCCAGAACCAGCTTTTAATCGACAGGTAAATCCATTATTGCGGCGCACCTGTTTTGTCTTGCCGTGCAGGGATCGAAATGTGTCAATAAAAGCCATCTCAGACTAAATTTCTCCGATATCCATGGGCAAAGGCTCGCCATGGCAAAACAGGCTGCTGAGCAGTTGTACATTGACAAGCTTAATTATCACTTAACGGCAAAACAGCAAGATATGAACCGGAATCGCAGCAGACCTTTTACCGTCTGGACGCTGTCTTGTCAATTCCGGCAAGCAACCCTGCAGTCAGCCGGTTGGACAATCATCGATGCCTGCAACCATGACAAAGTTGCAATATCAGGAAATCATATGCTGATTCGATGTAAAAACGTTATAATCGTTCACTTTTATTGAGCATATATTCTCAGTTTAAGACTTTCTGACATTCAGGCGCCCATATGCCGGAAAAGTGCCGCAGCAGCGCAGCCAACGGCAAGACAGAAGTACAGATCTGGAGTCGAAATTCATTCGCGGGAGAGTATATTTATCCATGAACAAAGAACAATTTGAACAATTCTCCCGGCGGGGTTACAACCGTATACCGATAACCCGGGAAGTGCTGGCCGATCTGGATACACCGCTCAGCGCTTATCTGAAACTGGCCGACGGCCCTTATTCCTATCTTTTCGAATCCGTTCACGGCGGTGAGCAATGGGGGCGTTATTCGATCATCGGCCTGCCGTGCAAGACTGTCGTGAAAGTTTCCGGCAACGAAATTACCGTGGACAACCAGGGCGGCATTCAGGAGCGCCTGCAGCACGACAATCCGTTAGCCTGGATAGAACAGTTCATGGCGCGCTTCAAGGTCCCGGACATTCCCGGTCTGCCGCGATTCTATGGCGGCCTGGTTGGCTATTTTGGCTATGAAACCATTGGCTATATAGAACCACGACTGCGCAGCCATGGCAAGCACGACCCGCTGGGATCGCCTGACATTCTGCTCATGGTCTCGGAAGAAATGCTGGTGTTCGACAATCTGTCCGGAAAGATGCTGCTGCTGACCCACGCCGATCCCCGGCAGGAAAACGCCTATCAGCAGGCCTGTGAACGCCTGCACAGATTGATCGAACAACTGCGCAGCAGCAGAGCTCATGCCGCCGCGCAAAAAGAGCCCAAAAAAGTCGATGAATCCGATTTTGTTTCCGGGTTCACCCAACAGGGCTTCGAGGACGCGGTACGCAAGGCAAAAGAATATATTGTCGCTGGCGACATCATGCAGGTGGTGCTGTCCCAGCGCCTGTCCATACCCTATTCGTCCTCGCCGCTGGACCTGTACCGTGCGCTGCGCTGCCTGAATCCTTCCCCCTATATGTATTATCTTAATCTGGACGACTTTCATATCGTCGGCTCCTCACCGGAGATCCTGGTCAGGCTGGAAGACGATACCGTCACGGTCAGGCCCATTGCCGGGACCCGTCCGCGTGGCGCAACCCGGGAACAGGACCAGGAACTGGAAAGGGAGCTGCTGGAAGATCCGAAAGAGCTGGCGGAGCATCTGATGCTGATCGACCTGGGGCGCAATGATGCCGGCCGGGTGTCGACAATTGGCAGTGTCAAATTGACCGACAAAATGATCATCGAACGTTACTCGCATGTCATGCATATCGTTTCCAATGTCACCGGCAGACTGCAACCGGGCAAAAATGCCTTCGATGTGCTCGCCGCGACTTTTCCGGCCGGCACCGTCAGTGGCGCACCAAAAATCCGCGCCATGGAAATCATCGATGAATTCGAACCGGTGAAACGCGGTGTCTATTCCGGCGCGGTCGGTTATATCTCCTGGTGCGGCAATCTCGATACCGCGATTGCCATTCGCACTGCCGTGATCAAGGACCGGACCCTGCATATTCAGGCCGGCGCCGGCATCGTCTACGATTCCATCCCACGCAACGAATGGGATGAAACCATGAACAAGGGACGCGCGGTATTCAAGGCGGTGAGCATGGCGGAAGCCGGGCTGGAAGAAGGAGAGGCGTCATGAGCACATTACAAGTGGTGATGATCGACAACTATGATTCGTTTACCTACAACCTGGTGCAATACCTTGGAGAACTGGGCGCCGAAGTCCGGGTGGTGCGCAATGATGAAGTCAGCGTCGCGGACATCGAGAAAATGGCCCCCGACAGAGTGGTGATCTCGCCCGGCCCCTGCACGCCGAAACAGGCCGGCATCTCGGTCGAAGCGATCCTGGCATTTGCCGGGAAGCGCCCGATTCTGGGCGTCTGTCTGGGACATCAGAGTATTGGTCACGCCTTTGGCGGCAAAATAGTCCGCGCGAAGAGCATCATGCATGGCAAGACATCAAAAGTCTACCATTATGACCGGGGCGTGTTCAAGGGCCTGCCCAACCCCTTTGTCGCCACCCGCTACCATTCTCTGGTCATCGATCAGGACAGCCTGCCGGATTGCCTGGAAATCACTGCCTGGACCGAAGATCATGACGGCAACAGGGAGGAAATCATGGGCGTTCGCCACAAGCAGCTGGATATCGAGGGGGTACAATTCCATCCAGAATCCATTCTGACCGAATATGGTCATGATTTGCTGCGTAACTTCCTGGACAGGTAATCGCCCATGACCATGCAAACAGTACTGCAGTTATTACTGGACCGGGAAAATCTTTCTGCACGGCAGATGCGTCAGGTGATGCATCTGATCATGAGCGGCGGCGCGACACCGGCGCAGATCGCCGCGTTTTTGATCGCCCTGCGCTGCAAGGGTGAAACGATCACCGAAATTGCCGCGGCGGCCGAAGTGATGCGCGAACTGGCGACAAGAGTGACAGTCACCGGAGAGCATCTCATCGATACCTGCGGGACCGGCGGCGACGGAGCCAATACCTTCAATATCTCCACCACCTGCGCCCTGGTCGTCGCGGCGGCCGGAGGACAGGTCGCGAAGCACGGCAATCGCTCCGTTTCCAGCCGCTCCGGGAGTGCCGATGTACTGGAACTGGCCGGCGTCAACCTGGATCTTTCCGCGGGCCAGGTGGCCCGCTGCATCGAAACAATCGGTGTCGGCTTTTTGTTTGCCCCTAAACATCATGGCGCGATGCAGCACACCATCACGCCACGCAGGGAAATGGGGGTCAGAACCCTGTTCAACCTGCTGGGCCCCTTGTCCAACCCGGCTGGTGCGCCAAACCAGTTGATCGGGGTATTTGCCGAGCAGTGGGTCGAACCCATGGCCCGGGTACTGCTGAAACTTGGTAGCGAGCATGTTCTGATCGTCCATGCCGAAGACGGGCTGGACGAAATCAGCACCGCCGCGGCTACCAGTGTCGCGGAGCTGCGCGATGGCCGCGTCGAGACCTATCGCATCACTCCGGAGCAATTTGGCATCGCCCGTACAGATCTGTCGGCTCTGGCCGTGGACAGCGTGGCAGCCAGCCTGCGGATGCTCGAAGCGGTACTGGACAACCAGCCAGGACCGGCGCGGGACATTGTCATACTCAATTCCGGCGCGGCCATCTATGCCGCCAACATCACCCCGACTCTGGCCGAAGGCGTGACCAAGGCGGGAGAGGTGCTGGCCAGCGGAGCCGCCAGGGCCAAGTTGACGGCATTGATCGAATTTTCCCGACGGCAGGGCAAGGCATGAATATTATCAACAGGGCAGAATCATGAGCAATACCCCCGATATCCTGAAAAAAATACTGGCAAAAAAATCCGAGGAGATCGACCGTAGACAATTGCGCATGTCGATTAACGATCTGCGGGAGATCGCCGCGGATACCGAACGGCCGCGCGGTTTCCAGCGCGCCCTGCAGGAGCGCGTGCTGCAGAAAAAACCGGCGATCATCGCGGAAATAAAAAAAGCCTCACCCAGCAAGGGCGTGATCCGCGCCGACTTCAACCCGGTCGATATCGGCAGGGACTATGCAATGCATGGCGCCACCTGTCTGTCGGTATTGACCGACAAGGAATTCTTCCAGGGCGCCGAGGTCTATCTGCAGATGGTCCGGGAAGCCTGCCCGTTGCCGGTACTGCGCAAGGATTTCATGATCGATCCCTACCAGATCTATGAAGCCCGCGCCCTGGGCGCCGACTGCATCCTGCTGATCGTGGCCGCTCTGGCGGACAGTCAGATGCAGGAGTTGAGCGAGGTGGCCAGGGAACAGGGCATGGACGTACTGGTCGAGGCCCATGACCGGCAGGAACTGGAGCGGGCTTTGCAGGTCGACACCCCGTTGATCGGTATCAACAACCGTGATCTGCGCAGTTTCGAGACTACCCTGCAGACCACCCTGGAGCTCAAGGACATGCTGCCGGAGGAGCGCATCATCATCACCGAAAGCGGCATACATACAGTGGATGACGTGCAGCTGATGCTGGAAAATGCTGTATACACATTCCTGATTGGTGAAGCATTCATGAAGGCGGACAGTCCCGGTCAAAAAATGCGCGAACTGTTTGCCCTGCCTTAGGACGGTATCTGTTTTCATTCAAGTCAGGGCGACAGGTGTAGGATGTGCTGACGCCAGGAAGCGCATCAAGCAATGCAAAGATGCACTTCACACATCCTACACTATTCAAGACGGTGTTCATTGGTCTGCTGCTGAATCGCTGCAAGGGCGGATTGTCTTCTCGCTCTGGAAGGCAGGATCGGGATGAAGGAAAACAACTGGCACAATTTTGCAACGCGGGATGGCTGAAATCAATTCATGCACAAATCAATAGCGATTATCTCTGTCCTGGTGCTGTTTGCCGCGATCGGCCTGTATCTGCTGCAGCGTCCCGAGCCTATACCCGTCGTCATCTATAGCGTTGCCGAAGGCGAAGTCAAAACCACTGTCTCCAATACCCGGGTGGGTACCGTAAAACCCTGCCGCCGGGCCTATCTGGCTCCTTCGGCCAGCGGGCAGCTGGCCAAATTGAATGTCCGTGAAGGGGATGCGGTCGACAACAATGCCATTCTGCTGGAAATCTGGAACGACGATCTGAAGGCGCAGGTCAAGTTGCGCCAGATGGAAATCCAGGTCAAGGAAGCCGCCGCCCGACAGGCCTGTATTATCGCTGGCGGCGCGGAGCGTATCGCCCGGCGCACCAAGCTGTTGCAAAAGCATGATGGCATCATTTCACCGGAGCAGGTCGATGATGCCGTCACGGCGGCACAGGCCAAGCGTGCCGCCTGCCATTCCGCCCAGGCCGCCGTGCAGGTCGGCAGGGCCAGTCTGGCAGCCGCCAGAACCGAGTTGGAGCGCACCCTGCTGCGCGCTCCCTTCAACGGTACGGTTGCGGAAATCAATGTCGAACTGGGTGAATTCGTCACCCCTTCCCCGCCCGGCATCGCCACGCTGCCGGCAATCGATCTGCTGGATGTCAGTTGTCTGTATATTTCCGCTCCCATCGACGAGGTCGATGCGCCGTCGATTCGACTCGGCATGCCGGCTTCGGTGACCCTGGATGCCTTTTCCAGACAGCATTTTCCAGGCACGGTGACGCGCATTGCTCCCTATGTACAGGAAAAAGAAAAACAGGCCAGGACCGTGGAGGTGGAAGTCACGCTGAGCGAACACCGGCTCCTGCAAAGGCTGCTTCCAGGATACAGCGCAGATATCGAAGTGCTTATCGATGCCAGGCAAAAAGCCCCGAGAATTCCCACCTCGGCCATCCTGGAAAACAACCGCGTGCTTCTGCTGACTGATGACGGTTTGCTGCAGGAGCGCATCATTCAGCCGGGCCTGGCCAACTGGGACTATACCGAAGTTGTCTCGGGGCTCACGGTTGGCGACAGAATCGTGCTGTCCACGGGAAGAGACGGGGTAAAAGCGGGGGCCTATGTCATCGCAGAGCGGCAGGGACAATGATTCAACTGAAAGATATCCACCGCTATTTCCAGGTCGGCGAGCAGGAAGTGCATGCCCTGAACGGCATCGATCTGACAATTTCTGACGGTGAATACGTTTCCGTCATGGGACCTTCCGGCTCGGGCAAGTCGACGCTGCTGAACATCATCGCCCTGCTGGACCGCCCCTCCTCGGGCCGGTATTTGTTGAATGGCCGTGATGTCACCGAACTGGATGACAACACCCTGGCCAACATTCGTCGGGACAATATCGGTTTCGTGTTCCAGTTTTTCCATTTGATCCCCCGCCTGACCGCGGCGGAAAACATCGAGATGCCGATGATTCTGGCCGGCATAGAACCCAGGCAGCGCAAACGCAGAGTGGCGCAGGCGGTTGCCTCGGTTGGCCTCAGCGATCGCGCCGAACATCGCCCGGAACAATTGTCGGGAGGGCAGCGTCAGCGCGTGGCCATAGCCCGGGCGACGATCATGCGCCCCGGCGTACTGCTGGCCGACGAGCCGACCGGCAACCTGGATCGCGCCTCCGGCATCAGCATCATGCAACTGCTGGAAGAACTGAATCAACAAAACATGACGCTGATCGTCATCACTCATGACCAGGAGCTGGGAGCGCGGGCCAGACGTTCGCTGCATATGCTGGACGGGGAAATAGATCAGTGATGCGCGGTATCGACGTATTGCATCAGGCGTCCCGGGCGATCGCAAGTCAGCCGCTGCGCGCTCTGCTGATACTGTTGGCAATGAGTATCGGAGTCGCTTCGGTCAGTGTTCTGACGGCGTTGGGGGAAAGCGCCCGCCGCTATATTGTCCATGAATTCGAGTCATTGGGTACACATCTGTTGATCGTGCTGCCGGGACGCACCGAAACCACCGGTGGGCAGCCGCCACTGTTTGGCGAAACGCCCCGGGATCTGACCCTGGACGATGCCGCGGCATTGCTGAAAAGCCGCTATATAGAAGCACTGGCGCCGATCAATGTCGGTTCGGCCCCGGTATCGACCGGAGGACTGGAGCGTGAGACGAATATTATCGGCTCCACGGCGGCTCTGCAGCAGGTCCGACATCTCAGCGTCGCCCAGGGCAGGTTCCTTCCCCGGTTGGAAGCCGATCAGTCTGCCCCGGTGTGTGTCATTGGTCAAACCATCCGCGAGCAGCTTTTCGGCAACCGTCCGGCACTGGGGAAATGGCTGCGCATCAATGACCGGCGCTTCCGGGTGATCGGCATTCTGAGTTCGGAAGGCCAGTCCATCGGTGTGGACTTCGATGAACTGGTCATCATTCCGGTCGCATCGGCGCAGGCGCTGTTCGACACCGCATCATTGTTCCGCATTCTGCTGCAGGCGAAATCCAAACGGGCGATGTATGCCGCTGTCGATGACATCAGAAGTATCATACGCTCACGTCATGAAGGCGAAGACGATGTCACCATCATCACCCAGGACAGCGTGGTCAGCACCTTCGACAAGATTCTCTCCGCCCTGACCCTGACAGTCGCCAGCATAGCCGGCATCAGCCTGGCTGTGGCCGGGATTCTGGTCATGAATGTGATGCTGGTCAGCGTTGCTCAGAGAACCAGCGAAATCGGCCTGCTGAAGGCCCTGGGCGCGACCCGGGCACAGCTGTGCTGGCTGTTTCTGGCCGAAGCGGCATTGTTGTCGTTGGCCGGTGCGCTAGCTGGAATGTTGCTGGGACAGGCTGCGATCGCCATATTGCAGCTGTTGTATCCGCATTTTCCGCTGGCCCTGCCGGCTTGGGCGCTGCTGGCTGCATTGGCGGTTTCCCTGGGCACTGGCTTACTGTTCGGCGTCATTCCGGCGCTGATGGCAGCCAGAAAGGATCCGATTCAGGCGCTGGCCAGACACTGACACGATGTATTTTCGCGATCTCGCCAGCCTGTCCCTGCGTACCATCGCCAGTCATCGATTGCGTTCTGTCCTTACCTCGCTGGGCATCATCATCGGTATTGCCGCCGTGGTGATATTGACCGCAGTCGGCGAAGGCATACATCGCTACGTGCTGGCTGAGTTCACCCAGTTTGGCACCAACCTGATTGCCGTCGTGCCCGGCAAGACATCCACCTTTGGCTTGTCCGGGGCAACCATCAGTACCGTTCGGCCCCTCTCGCTGGACGATGCCGAAAGTCTCAAACGCCTGGAAAATATCATTGATGTGGTGCCGCTGGTGCAGGGCAATGCCCGTATTGAGGCTGGCAAACGCCAACGTCGCGCCAGCGTCTTTGGTGTCGGCGCAGGAGTTCCCGAAGTCTGGCGGATTGCCGTGGCCAGTGGTCGCTTCCTGCCACATGGCGAGCAGCTGAATCCACGGGCCTTCGCCGTACTGGGCAGCAAACTGCATGAGGAGCTGTTCGCCGGGGAAAGCCCGTTGGGAAAGCGTATCCGCATCGGTAACGACCGCTACCGGGTGATCGGTGTGATGGAGAAAAAAGGCCAGATGCTGGGCTTCGATATGGACGATTCAGTGTATATTCCGACGGCAAAAGCCATGCAGCTGTTCGATCGGGGGAGCCTGATGGAAATCGATCTGTTGTACCAGGCTGGCGCATCCCCGGAATCGATCAGCAAGGCGATCAAAAAATTGCTGATCACCCGGCACGGGCGGGAGGATTTCACCATCATCACGCAAAAGCAGATGCTGCAAACGCTGGATTCGGTATTGAATATCCTGACTCTGGCGGTGGGAGCGCTGGGCAGTATTTCGCTGCTGGTGGGGGCAGTGGGCATTCTGACCATCATGCTCATCGCGGTTTCCGAAAGGGTTTCGGAAATCGGCCTGCTGCGCGCCATTGGCGCCCAGCAGAGCAGCATTTTTTATCTTTTTCTGGGTGAGGCGATTGCCTTGAGTCTGGCTGGCGGACTGGCCGGTGTCATCACCGGCGTGGCAATCGTCCAGCTGCTGCACTTCCTCGTGCCGGCGCTACCGGTACACCTGGCCTGGCTGTATATCGGCGCGGCATTTGCCCTGTCCCTGCTGATCGGCCTGCTGGCAGGCGTGCTGCCGGCCATGCAGGCAGCCAGATTGATGCCCCTGGAAGCCCTGCGCTCGGAATGAACATCGCTCCCGAAAGGGATTTAACATTAAAACCCCTCACGAAGTGTTTTTTTAACAAAGATGAGTGATGAACGGGAGGCCGCAAAAACACCGGAATGACACTTCGGAGTTCAATCCACCTGGCGGATTCAACTCCGAAGTGCAATCCCTGTGTTTATGCGACCTCACGCTCATTTTCGTCAAAAAATACCTCGTGAGGGGTTTTATAGTTTAACGCTTTTCGAGGGCGATGGTTGAGCTTGTGCATGACTTCCTCAACCT
>JAJRWJ010000110.1 GCA_024276805.1 Gammaproteobacteria bacterium | reverse complement strand
TCTGAAGATAGCAAGAGACCCCCAGGGTGAGGTGATAATCCTGGAAGGGGTATGGATACTGCGCACTCTGGCGGAGGAAAGGGGGCTGCGGCAAAGAATTAAAAAGCTTGGCATGATGCCGGATAAACGCTGGGATATCAGCGGCATAGAGCGATTGGACAGTGCCGGAGCTTTTCTGCTCTGGCAGGCCTGGAATGAACGGCTGCCCGCCGGTCTGCTGATGCGTCCGGAGTATCAGCGCCTGTTCGATCACTGGCGGGACAGGCCTGTGCCCACTCCCCAGCCCATGCTGTCCAGATTTTCCGAAATCGTGCTGTATTGGCAGGTTTTATGGAAAAATTTTTATCGGTACATGCGCGTCTGGATGATCATGTTTGGACGGCTGGTCCTCGATTTGCTGTTTCTGCTGCTGCATCCCCGCGCCATCCCGTTCAAGGAGATCTCGGCAACCATTTTCAAGGCGGGCGTCACCGCCATGGGCATTACGGCCCTGGTCGGCTTTCTGGTAGGTGTGTCGCTGAGTTACCTGTCGGCGCTGCAGCTGCAGCAGTTCGGCGCGGAAGTCTATATCATCGACCTGCTCGGGCTCAGCATCATTCGTGAACTGGGACCGGTGCTGGCGGCCATATTGATTGCCGGCCGTTCTGGTTCGGCGATGACCGCGGAAATTGGCATCATGCGTGTCACCCAGGAACTCGACGCCTTGTCGGCTCTGGGTATTTCCCATTCAATGCGCTTGGTACTGCCGAAAGTGATTGCATTGTCGTTGTCCGTGCCGTTGCTGATCGTCTGGACTGACTGCATTGCTCTGCTAGGCGGCATGACTTCGGCGCAGCTGGCTCTGGATATTGGCTATCAGCAATTTCTCGATCGCCTGCCCAATGCGGTGCCAGTGGTGAATTTCTATATCGGTCTGGGCAAGGGGGTGGTGTTCGGCATGATGATCGGCATGATAGCCTGTCATTTCGGTTTTCTGATCAAGCCCAATACCGAAAGCCTGGGCAATGAAACCACCCATGCAGTGGTCGCTGCCATTACCATCGTGATTGTTGTCGATACCATATTTTCCATATTGTTCAGAAACGTGGGGATGCCATGAAAATATCCACGAAGCCGGCGTGTGTGATAGATGTGAAACACATCTGGACTTATTTTGGCAATAAACT
This sequence comes from Gammaproteobacteria bacterium, assembly GCA_024276805.1. GTDB lineage: Bacteria > Pseudomonadota > Gammaproteobacteria > Methylococcales > Methylomonadaceae > JANEMG01. The sequence goes on along the minus strand of JAJRWJ010000110.1, from coordinate 2,190 downwards.
GGTGCATCAGGACATCAGCTTTTGTCTCGAAAGCGGAGAAATACTCGGGCTGGTGGGAGCCTCCGGCAGCGGCAAGACAACTTTGATGCGGGAGATGATCGGGCTGGAAATTCCGTCCCGTGGCAGTATGAGGGTTTTGGGCGAAAGGGTTGTCGAAAGCTGCACCGTCGCCTGCAGGAAAAGGCGCAATCATACCGGTGTGTTGTTTCAGAGCGGGGCGCTGTTCAGCGCCTTGAATGTGTTCGACAATATCGCTTTTCCGCTGTGGGAGCTGGGCATCGGTGACAGCGCGCTGATCGAGCAGCTGGTTTGTATGAAACTGGCGATGGTGGGGCTGACTTCCCATGACGCCATGCTCAAACCTTCTGAATTATCGGGAGGCATGGTGAAACGGGCGGCTCTGGCCCGGGCGTTGATACTGGAGCCGGAACTGCTGCTGCTGGACGAGCCGACTTCCGGTCTCGATCCCATATCCAGCGAGGATTTCGTCACGCTGCTGCAAGAGTTGCATAAGGAACTCAATTTCACGGTCGTCATGATTACCCATGATCTGCATATTCTGAAGGATCTATGCAGCAAGGTGGCGGTGCTGGCGGATCAGCGGCTGGTTGCCTTCGATACACTCGACCGGGTGCTGGCCAACGGGCATCCGTTCATCCGGAAATTTTTTCACAACCGTCGCGCACAGCGCATTTTCCAGACACAGGAGGCCGCCGTCTATGGGTAAAGAAAGCTATGCCTTGATCACCGGATTGTTCATGGCTATTTTGCTTGCCGTGACTGTGGTCATTGCCATCTGGTTGGGTGAAGTCCGGCATCAGACCAAAACCTATATTGCAGAAACGCAGGATTCAGTGACCGGCCTGAGAATTGGTTCCAGTGTCTACTATCGCGGCATCGAGGTGGGCAAGGTCAAGGCGATCGACTTCGATAAGGACAATCCCAAATTCATCATTGTGCGCATGGATGTGGATGGCAGGGTGAAGTTCACCCGGGGGGTCTATGCTACGCTGGAACTCAAGGGTGTGACAGGTCTGACGCAAATTGCGTTGAAGGACAGCGGTGACGACCCCAGGCCGCTGCCGGGTGGTGACCTTGCGGTAAACCGCATTCCCATCAGGCCTTCGCTTATCGACCGGCTGACCGTTTCCGGCGAAGATGTGATCGAGGAAACCAGTGCATTGATGGTCAAATTGAATCGCTTGCTCGACGATGAAAATACCCGGCATGTGGAGACTATTCTGAGCAATGTCGATTCCGCCACAGGCAAGTTCGTCACCTTGCAGGAGGATGCCGCCAAGGCCTTGTCAGAAGTGACATTGTTTACTGCCGACGCGCGCCGGACACTGTCTGAGATGAACAGCCTGGCAGGTGAATTCAAGCTGCTGAGCAGTGCATTGCGCCAGGAACTGACGACACTTTCCACGCAGTCCGGTGAATTGCTGCAGACCGGTACTGCAGTCGCCCGGCAGTTGCTGCACACGACGCTGCCCCGGGCCGATATTGTCCTGTTGCAGTTGCAGGCATTGACCAACCGTTACGACCGCGTGGGCACCATGCTGGAAAATGACCCGCAGGCATTTCTGTTTGGCGCCAAGGCACATCGACCAGCACCCGGTGAGCCGGGTTTTCAGGAGTCGCCATGAAACGTATTAACATAAGCTGGCTGCTGATGCTGGCAGCACTTTCAGCCTGTAGCGTCAAGCCCGATTACAGCAATCCGGTCAGTCATGATCTGGGGCTGGTGGCACAGCCTTCGACAATGCATGCTACGATCTTTGTGCAGGCTCCGGTTTGGCTGTGGGATGAAAGGATACGTTATCGGCTGCTGTATGACGATGACACCGCCATTCGCTATTACAACAGGGATCGCTGGGCAGCACCGTTGCCGGCGCTCCTGGAACGCTATTTTACCGGCATCGGGAGCAGTTCTGTGACGCTGAAAATACGCTTGATGCAATTCGAACAACAATTCCAAAGCGCAAAAGATGCGCGTGTCGTGATGCGCCTGTCGGTCAGTGCGCTGCATGCAAAAGACAAGCGGTTGCTTGACCAGCGGACATTCAGTCTGTCACAAAATACCGCGACGCCGGATGCCAAAGGAGCGATAACGGGTTTCATCGCGCTGCTCGAGAAGGCCAAAGCCGATATCCAGGCCTGGCTGTCGACCCTGTCTGGCAGGCACAATGC
>JAJRWJ010000109.1 GCA_024276805.1 Gammaproteobacteria bacterium | reverse complement strand
GCGCCAACCGTCAACCAGATGGGATAAATCGCTCCGGTCAGGAAAATCTGCGAGCTGCCGGTACCGGTAATACCGTCCTGCAGCAGACCGGTAAAGTACACCGCATAGTTTATGCCGTCGGTATACTGGTAAATGATCCAGCGGTCGTCGGGCGAAAAGTCCGGCCGGGCCAGGGCCATACCATTTGTGGTAATCTGGCCGATGTCTCCGGTCTCCAGGTTGGCGCCAAGCACAGTAACCAGACCGTTTTCATCCTGGTAATCAAAGGCGATGATAAAGTCATTATTGGAAGCCAGCACCGGATTGCCGACATTGACGCCGGGCGGCTGCGGCGGGAAGATTCGAATGATCGTGCCGTCATTAGCGCGCAGCACATTGATGTCCCAATAGCTCAGGGTATCGCCGGTGGCAGTCACCGAGACGTTATAAGCATCGTAAAGCACGTATTCCCCATCCAGCGTCCATTCCAGAGCATCGGCAAACCAGACCGTGGAAGCTTTTTCGTCCTGGGTATAAGTCTGCGAATACAGTTGGTGTTCAGTGACTGCATCGGGATTATCGAGATTGACCACGTAAATTTTGCCATCCAGGCTATTGGAAGTAGCGGCCAACATTTTGCCATTAGGCGAAATGGAAATATTCCAGAACAAGCCATTAGTATCCAGAACCTGATCGCTGCTGCCGTCGAAACTGACCAGATGGGGGTTATAGCTGGTGTCGATGAACAGGATGAACGAGCCGTCATCGGAAACAGAGGGCTTGCTAAGCACTTGCGAAGCAGTGATCAGCTCGATGCGCTGGGCATCGGGACTGACGCGATACAATCCTCTGGTAGCGGAATCCACCGCCAATACCCATTCCTGGCCTTCCACCCGTGGCTCAACCGGCGGGGGAGGCGTTGCAGCGCCATCGCTGATGCCCACCTGGTCGAAGGCATTCTTGATGGCTGTCTGTTCGGCCGAGTTGTCGCCGTATAAATCCCCGGCAGCTTTGACCAGCGCCAACCGCGCATCGATGAACTGGGAGCTTCTGGTAAGATAATTGGCCAAAGCCCGGTAGTAGATTTTCTCGGTCTTGTTGACGCCAATGGCCTGCGACGCCAGATAAAAAGCTTTGTTGGGAATGCCGCTGTTAACGTGAACGCCGCCATTATCGCCATCTGGTGTGTTGGGCAAATTCTGGTACTGGTTCATGTGTGACGGTTGAGCGCCTCCCCCTACTTTCGGACCACCGGGATCAGCCATATCCCGCAGCGCATCCCCTGCTGTGCCCGGTGTTGTCACATCTTCCCCCACAAGCCAGTCCCCCGCGTTGCCTTCGTGGTAAAACTCTACCGATACCCCAAACACATCGGCAAACGACTCGTTCAGGGCGCCGGACTGATTTTCGTAAATCAGGTTAGCCGTGTGCTCGACAACTCCGTGCGTCATTTCGTGCGCCGTCACATCCAGAGCACCCGCCAGGTCGCTGAACTGATTGTTGTCGCCATTGCCAAAAACCATGAACTTGCCATTCCAGAACGCATTGTTGTAGCCGCTCTTGAAATTGACAATCATGAACATGGTTCCGCCCTTGCTATCGATGCTATTTCGATTGTGAACGTTTTTATAATAATCATAGACAATGCCGCCATAAAAGATGGCGCTGATGGCATTGGGAGCACTCCAGCTATTGACATTCTGCGATGTGACAAAATAAAGCTGCTTCCCATCCTGGTTCTTTGCATCCAGCAGCACAATACCACCAACCACTTCATCGGGAAATTTCGATTTGGCGGCGTTGAACATGGGCTTGGAAGTATCGATCAGATAATAATCGCTGCCGATCTGATAGGCGCCGAAAGAACGCGTTTGCCCGGACAGGTCCTGGCCGCTGCCATTCACCGGACCGTCAAAACAAACTGTGTTCATCTTGTGCAGCACTTTGCCGGTATGGGCATCGACAAATACCTGCCAGTTCTCGGCCAGATTGGGCACAACATTGACCTGGTAGCTGAGATGCAGAACTTTATCTTCATCAGGATAAATGATTTGTTGCGAGGAAACAAACACATCGCTGTCGTCTGTTATTTGCAGCTCCTCCAGAGCGATTTTTTCAGCCTGCCTGGCCAGCACCGACGGTTTTACATCCAGCTTGCCGGAGACAGGAGCAAGTCGGCCATTTACCGCTGCCAGTTGCTTGTGTTTGTCGAAATGAAAGTACATGTCGCTGCCATAAACCGGGATGTTGGCGTAGGTCTGCTGCATGCGCACATGCTTCATGCCCAGCTCATCCACATTGACCTGTGCCACCTCCAGACGGGCATCTTCGCTGGAAAGCCCGAACAACTTTTTGCTGCGCGAGACAAAAATTTCGCTCAGTCGCACCACGCTCTCGGATTTGCTTTCATCCGGCAGCAGGTCCTGAGCCTGAATGAAAACTGGTTGCGACCGGTCCAGCGACCAGCTTATCCGCACCGGGCCTCTGGCCATTCGCTCCAGCTCGATCCAGGCGCTTCTTTGCTCCGTGGGAACGGATAAGGGAATACTTTTGATTTGTGCAGGCTGCTGTGTCCTGTTTTTCAGGCTCTGCAGATTTTGCACAAGCTTGCGAAGACTGGTCGACAAATCCCCCTGAGTTGCGTTCGCCCTTGCAGCAGACAGACGCGCTTTTTCCTTGTCTGCAAAAGGGTTCGGCCTTGCTTCCTCCGCCCGTAGCGGATGCAGCAGGAGCACTGTGAAAACCACACTCACAATGAACACCAGGCGTGCAGAGATTGGTAACCGTTTTTTCATCTTGGTTCTCCTTTTTTGTAAATGGATTCTATTTGGCCGGGATGCGGAAAACTTACAGTTCGATGGAACTGCGGATGCTCTTCAGAAGCAAACTGAATCGCTTTGTGGCGTGACAGTTCGGTAAGACAGGCTGCCAACTCCATCGGCCTTGAACTTTGTTTTCAGTCGACAGCAAAAGCCACCTTATTGCTGAATGGCCTGGCAGAATTTTGTTACTTCCAAAAACCATTGGCGAAACTCAGGTGGTACATTCCCCATTGCCCCCACGCCGCGCCACGACCATGTATAGGT
>JAJRWJ010000001.1 GCA_024276805.1 Gammaproteobacteria bacterium | reverse complement strand
TACCTGGGCGCATCGAGATCTCTGTCAACATGAGCGCCGATACCGTACGTTGGCGGTCGCTGCTGACCCGCAAAGTCGAGTTCAATGAACAGGAGGGCATAGCCAGGTTCAAATTTGCTCCGAATTGGGCACGGCAACTAAAAATTGCAATTTGGGGCGCACAAGGCGGCGGTGACACCGTCAGCCTGAGGCGAATACGTGTCTACGGCCCCTGATTCAGCGGATTTTGCTGCTGGCGGAAAATTCTATATCTCCAAGGGTAATCTCGCCTTGCAGGGAATCGTCATCCTTGAGAAATAAAGTTCCTTTGGCTGAATAATCGGTAAAAGTGAGATGAGTGCCGATAACCTCGCCTTGTAAATATCTACCCTCAAACGTTCCTGTCTTGGGGTCTTTTTTTGAAATAACGAGTACATGCTGATTGCCATTTTTTTCGATATACGCCTTGGCAAGCTTCTGCATTTTTGCCGACGAACTGGGATATTCTTTTAAAATGAGATGGAGCCGGTCAAGATCCATAATGGCTGTTTTAAACGCAGCAGATTGCAACAACTTGTCAGCACTGGCCAAGCCAGCCTCCAAAGCCACCTCATGCATGACCGGATCGCCATTCTCTATCAATAGATTGAAAGCGGCCAGACGTACATTCTGGTCAGGCTCCTCATTCAGGACTTTTTTCAGCTTTTCGATTGTCTGCGCCTTGGCGCGGGCCTTCTCAAGGATTTCATCGATCGAGTCCTGGGCATTCGCCACACCGATAGCAGAAAGAGCAACAATAGAAATTACAAAGACAAGGTACATTTTTTTGGCCGGCATAACGCTATTCCTTATGATAAAAGCTACTCGGGCTGCCAAAAATCCACAGAACAACTCTAGAAAAATAATGGTACTTTGGCGCTGCATGTGATTGAAAGTGAAAATGGCAGGGATGTTGGGCAACATGCTGACGTGTCGCCTGTATTACCATGGTACCAGCGAAGGGAAGCAGGGGCAAAAGAAGTATTCTACCCCTTGGTTTATTGTTTACCAACGAATTAAATATCGATATTCCTGTAATTTCACTAAAAATGTTGGAATGTTAGACGCGACCCTATAATCCCCGACCCTATAATCCTGGCTATGCTCTTCATCCCGTGCCGCGGAGCAGGGTCACGATACCTGCCTGACGCGCCCGGGAGAGCATTTCCTTGACCTGTTGAGGCCGTTCATCCAGTTCCCTGCGGTATCGTCTGCGGAATCCGTCCCAGCGCTCCGGATCATGGTTGAACCAGCGGCGCAACTCCGGACTCGGAGCGATCTCGCGGAACCACCAGTCGACCCGCCCCCGCTCCCGGCTCACCCCGCGAGGCCAGAGACGATCAACAAGTACGCGCAGGCCATCGTCCGTACCCGGCGGCTCATAGATCCGCTTGCAGTGAACGATCAATGCTGAGGTCATGGCTCTCCCTGTGGTCGATAGCAAAACGAACTCAACCTCCCTTGCAAGAATACGCTGAAATTGTGCTTCGACACCATAAAATCTGGACACCTGCTTTCGCTATAGTTCACATCTGTTTTAAAATTGTCTATGTTTGTCTGTCAATGTGACCACGAAAAATATTGGCCCAACAGATGAAATTCACCGACAACTTTATCAGAGGCGTGAAGCTTCGCGCATCCTTATCGCATTTTTAAAAAGGAAGCGGCAAGGGGTTTGTCCTAATAATCACGCCTGCTGGGTCGAAATTCTTTTTTCATGCACTATCCCTTAAATGGCGCCACAAAATTATTAAATCCAGGAAAATACCCAGCGATTGCATTGTCCCAGGCCTACGACAAATGCCGCTCTTGCCGATCAATGATTGACCATGGTGTTGCCCCTCCCGCATATCCAACGAATCGCCGACAGGAACTGTCACACAGCTTTTCCATTTTTATATCGACAACATGAAGTCATCCGGCAAACGCACCTGGAGAGATGTCAAACAGGCTCTACTGGCCAACTGCTGCTGCAACCTCGATATGTCCGCTGCCGTTGTGCCCCCGCAGCACATCAAAATGATTTTGCGTAAAATCATCTACCGTGGTTCTGATGTTCAGTCAACTCGCTTCCGGTCGCACCTTAACCGCGCATTCGAGTTCGGGATTTTTTATGATAATGCACCGGAGCATCTGTCGTCGTCAATCCTTTTTAACATACCTCGGAACCCGGTCGCCCTGGTTCCGAAAAACATCGGTACCGAGCGTGTCGGCGAACGTGCCCTGTCATTCGATGAGCTTCTCTTTATATGCAATTACAATGGCAGTAACCTTCCACTCACGCTCAAAACACCATGCACATGATTATTGCCTTTGGCGGTATGCGGACTGGCGAAATCACAAATGCTCTGGTTTCTGAGTTTGATTTTGAATCAATGCTGTGGTCTATAGCGCCAGAGAGAACAAAAACAAGCGGTGGCACCTTTTACCGATAACCGATCTCTGTCGGTCGCTGCTGCTCAAACAAATGGCACTGAATGAGCCATTTCCAAAGTTAGCGTGACAGGTCGCGACCGCAATCAGACACAGCATTTTCTCATGCCGTCATGCGTTTTTGTGATGCCGAAAACATTCAGAAATTGTGAGCTTAAACTGGATTTAAGCTGCGATTGACTGGGGGTCTGAACTGGCCTCATATTCGGCCAGCAACAGAGGTTTTCCCGTACGGATATAGCAAACCAAGCTGGCTTTAAGAAATTGGTGGAAGGAAATGCCCCTTA
>JAJRWJ010000108.1 GCA_024276805.1 Gammaproteobacteria bacterium | reverse complement strand
CTGATGCCGATATTGGCGTTTTTGCTTTCACCGGGGCCATTGACCACACAGCCCATCACGGCGACTTCCATCTCTTCGACACCATGATACTGGTCACGCCAGACCGGCATCTGATCGCGCAGAAAGGCCTGAATCTGCATGGCCAGTTTCTGGAAATAGTCGCTGGTGGTTCTGCCACATCCCGGACAGGCGATGACCATCGGCGCGAAGGAGCGAAAACCCATGGTCTGCAGGATCTCCTGGGCGACGATGACTTCCTTGGTTCTCGCCGCACCCGGCTCCGGGGTCAGGGAAATGCGTATCGTGTCACCGATACCCTGCTGCATCAGCACGGACAGTGCCGCCGCCGAGGCGACGATGCCTTTCGAACCCATGCCTGCCTCGGTCAACCCCAGATGCAAGGCATAATCACAGCGTGTGGAAATATCCTGATAAACGCTGATCAGTTCCTGGACATTGCTCATTTTGCAGGACAGCACGATCTTGTCCGGACCAAGACCCAGGGATTCAGCGCGGGCGGCGCTCTCCAGCGCGGAAACGATGATTGCTTCACGGGTCACGACGGGCAGTTCGTCGGGCTCCGGTTTGCCGCGGTTTTCGTCCAGCAGGCGTGTCAGCACCGACTGATCCAGACTGCCGCCATTGACGCCAATGCGAACCGGCTTGTCGTATTGGCAGGCGAATTCGATCATCTGGGCGAATTGCGGATCGCGGCTCTTGCCGCGCCCGACATTGCCGGGGTTGATGCGGAATTTGGCCAGCGCGGCTGCACAGTCGGGATATTTGCCCAGCAATTTGTGGCCGTTGAAATGAAAGTCGCCGACGATGGGCACGCTGAAGCCTTTCTGGTCCAGCTGGTTGCGTATCTCCGGCACTGCCCTGGCGGCATCTTCGGAATTGACGGTAACGCGCACCAGTTCCGAACCGGCCCGGGAAAGCTCGATGACCTGTTTCACGGTTGCCTTGACATCCGCTGTGTCGGTATTGGTCATCGACTGAACGACGATCGGCGCGCCGCCACCGATTTGAATATCACCAACCATTACGGCTTGAGTGTTTTTTCTAGTACTGATCGACATGGTAAAAAATAAAAATCCAGACTGTAAGGTAAAACATCATTGAATATTATCAGATTGAAATTATACTCCATTCAAGGTACGCAATAGAGATAAATCGTGAGGATCAATTTTTTTTCTGATATTCATCTGGAATTCGGCGCACTGGATGCGCCGGAAACAGATGCCGACATCATTATCGCGGCGGGCGATATCGGCATCTACAGGCAGGGCGTCGAATGGCTCAAGCAGTTGAAAAAACCGGTGATCTATATTGCCGGCAATCATGAGTTCTATAACAACGAATTCCATGACACACTGGCCGTGCTGCGTGAAGAGTGCGCTGGCAGCAGAGTGCACTTTCTGGAAAACAACACCTTCATTTACCAGGGAGTGCGTTTTCTGGGTTGTACACTTTGGGCCGATCTGTTCGTCGAAGGTGATGAAAAAGCACAGGGACTGGCCAGGACCCTGAATGATTTCCGGAAAATCAATTATGGAAAAGAGGCTTTCGATATCTACAAATTCACCGAACACTACCAGCGTTCCAGAAAATGGCTGGAAAAACAGCTGGCCGAACCGTTTTCCGGACAAACCGTCGTGATCACCCATCACGCGCCTTCGCAATGGAGCTGGGACGATTCTCCCAATGCCTTGAAGAAGTTGGCCTATTGCAATGATTTGAAAGCCCTGCTGCATGAATACGAAATTACCGCCTGGTTTCATGGCCATATCCACAGCCCTGGCGACTATCGCATCGCCGGGGCGAGGATATTGTCCAATCCCAGAGGTTATGTGGGACGAAAGACGGTCGATGCGTTCGACAGAAACAAGACCGTGGATATTTAGCGGCTCGATGTCATACCGTGGTGTTGGAAAAGCGCCTCGAGAAACATGAAAGCCTCGGCTGTAGCGTCCTGGATAGCCAGATAGAGTGATCCTTCAGTCAAAAAGCAAATCACTGCAGGCCTTAAACGCTTGTGTAGCTGACTGCAGAAGCTACAACCGCTTTTTACCATGCTTTGATCTGCACCACGGGGCGGATGCCTCGGTTCCACAATGAATTTGCAATCCATGGGTGGTTCCGGATGTGCCAACTTTCAAACGGAAATGTTTATATTCCCCCCGCGCACCTGCCTTGGTTCTCCGTTCGGAGCGGTCGACTGTTGTATGTTTTTCATCAATTCAACCCGGGCATTGGCGGCCATCGCGGACGCTTTTGCCGCCACCTGCCGATCCTGCGATGAAGGGTTGGCTGGCGCCAGGGCCGCTCTTTGAATCTGTTGCGCCTTGCTGAGTGTCGCGGCCGGGTCGCCCTGAACTGCCGAGGTATCGATATTGACTTCGCCGCCCACGGCATAGCGAACGCCATCGGGCCCTTGCTGATACTCGAAGCTGGCGCCTCCCAGGGCAATGCCGCCCGCGGCGGACAGATGCGCCAGTTCATGGGTTTTTACTTCCAGATCGCGGGCCTTGAGGGATTGCAGCTTTTGCAGCTCCTGCTGGTTCAACGAGGCAGATTCTGATTTGCCGGCGATGCCTGGCGAGCTTTCTTTCGCGTCGGTTTTTTTACTGGTTTCGGCCGTTTCAGCAGAAGAATTGTCATCAGCCGATGGCCGCCGCGTTTGCGGCTGGAATGTGGCTATAGCAGGCGAGAAGCCTGAAATGGCGAATGACATTGGCTTAATCCCGATGCTTGGCGACAGGGTTGGTCATGAGAAATTGGCGACTGTGGATAAACGCCTGTATGTAAAATGCATCCTGAACGGAGTTACTCACGAGTATAGTCGAAGATTTCCGACCATCAACCTCGGGGAGTTGCAAATCGTTGTATAATTGCCTGTTTTTTGACTGAAACACGGTTAATGCAAAAAACCTTCAAGCAATTACGGCGGCAACTGCAGCTGTGTCTGACCCGGCATCGTTTCGCCTATGGCAGACGCCTGGAACGGCTGCAGAAAGCCCAACGCCATGGTGAGTCCGTGCAGGACAAGTTACAGACGCTGGCGCAGCAGATCGAACGCTCCATGGCGGACAGAGAAAAGCGACTGGCGAGTATTCCGGCATTGTCTTTTCCTGATTTGCCCATCTCGGCAAAAAAATCCGAGATCGCGGCACTGATCGAAGCCAATCAGGTACTGATACTGTGCGGGGAAACCGGCTCCGGAAAAACCACCCAGCTGCCGAAAATCTGTCTGTCGCTGGGGCTTGGCGCGGCTGGTCTGATCGGCCACACCCAGCCGCGGCGGGTCGCGGCAAGAACCGTGGCGGATCGCATCGCCGAATAACTGGGCCAGACAGTCGGCAAGAGTGTCGGCTACAAAGTCCGCTTTCATGATCAGACCCGTCCCGAAACACTGCTCAAAGTGATGACCGACGGCATCCTGCTGGCCGATACGCAAAGCGACCCCTATCTGCGGCAGTATGAAGTGCTGATCATCGACGAGGCGCATGAGCGCAGTCTGAATATCGATTTCCTGCTCGGCTACATGAAATGGCTGCTGCCGAAGCGACCTGATCTGAAGCTGATCATCACCTCAGCGACCATCGATCCGGAGCGCTTTTCCCAACACTTCGACGCAGCGCCGATCATCGAGGTTTCCGGCCGCACCTATCCGGTGGAGATCCGCTACCGGCCCATCGAGCTGGAAGATCAGGACGACGAGACGGAACGGGATCTGCAGCAGGCGATACTGGATGCCGTCGACGAACTGCACCGGGACATGCGCGGCGACATTCTGATCTTCCTCAGTGGTGAACGGGAAATCAGGGAGACCACCGAAGCATTGCGCAAACACCATCCCAGGCATTGCGAAATTCTGCCGTTGTATGCCAAGCTGAGCGTTCGCGAGCAGGAAAGGGTGTTTCATCCTTCCGGCGGACAGCTGCGTATCGTACTGGCTACCAATGTCGCGGAAACCTCATTGACCGTGCCCGGCATACGCAGCGTCATCGATGTCGGACATGCGCGCATCAGCCGCTACAGCCACCGCAGCAAAATACAGCGCCTGCCCATCGAAAAAGTCTCCCAGGCCAGCGCCAACCAGCGGGCAGGGCGCTGCGGCCGAGTCGCCCCGGGGATCTGTATTCGTCTCTATTCCGAGGAGGACTATCTGGCGCGGCCGGAATTTACCGAACCGGAGATTCTGCGTACCAATCTGGCGGCGGTGATCCTGCAGATGACCGCGCTGCGGCTGGGCGGCATAGAGGATTTTCCCTTCGTGGAGCCGCCGGAAGGCAAGATGATCCGTGACGGCCTCAATGTCCTGCATGAAATCCATGCCCTGGACAAACAGGGCAAGCTGACTGCGACAGGACGACAATTGGCGAAACTGCCCATCGATCCGAAACTGGCGTGTATGTTGCTGGCGGCCAATGACAATCACAGCCTCACCGAAGTGGCGATCATCGCCTCGGCGCTGAGCATCCAGGATCCCCGCGAGAAACCGGCCGACAGGATGCAGGCGGCCGACACCCGACATGCCGCCTTCCGGGTCGAGGATTCGGACTTTCTGACCCTGCTGAATATCTGGAACATCTACGAGGAACAGAAAAAACATCTTTCCAACAGCAAACTGCGCAAATACTGCCGGGAAAATTTTTTATCCTACATGCGCATGCGCGAATGGTTCGATATCCATGCCCAGATCATGCAGGTGCTCAAGGGTGAACTGCGGCTCAAGCCGAACATGGTTCCCGCAAATTATGAGGAGATTCATCGCGCCTTGCTGACCGGGTTGCTGGGCAACATCGGCTTCCGCCACGAACAATATGAATACCTGGGTGCAAGAAACCTGAAATTCTACATCTTCCCTGGCTCGGGACTGCACAAAACCCGGCCCAAGTGGCTGATGGCGGCCGAGCAGGTGGAAACCAGCAAGGTCTATGCAAGAACCGTGGCCCGAATCGAACCGCAATGGGTGGAGGACTGTGCGCGGCACCTGGTCAGGCACAGCTATTTCGATCCGCACTGGGAGAAAAAACCGGCCCGCGCCGCAGTCTATCAACGTACCACGCTGTACGGCTTGACCCTGCAGGCGAAACGCAAGATTCCCTATGAACAGATCGATCCCAAGGCGGCCCGGGAAATGTTCATCCGTTTCGCGCTGGTCAACCAGGACTACCAGAGCAATGCGCCGTTTTTCCGTGCCAACCGGAAGCTGCTGGAGGAGGTCGGCTACATACAGCACAAGGGCCGCCGCGTCGATCTGGTCGAGGACGAAGAATGGCTGTATCAGTTCTACGACAACAAAATCCCCCCCGAGGTGGTCAATGGCATCACCTTCGACAAATGGCGCAAGACTGCAGAGAAGGACAATCCCGGACTGCTGTTCCTGACCAGGGAGGATTTGACGCGCGGCAGCGACGATCAGGTCAGCGGCAGGGACTTCCCCGACCAGGTGCACATCGGCAAGCAGGTCGTCCGGCTGCAGTACCGTTTCGAACCGGGCCACGATGAAGACGGTGTGACCGCGATCATTCCAGTGCATCTGCTCAACCAGGTTTCCCAGCAGGCATTCGACTGGCTGGTGCCGGGACTGCTGCAGGAGAAGCTGGTCGCGCTGATCAAGACCCTGCCGAAACCGCTGCGCAGACACTTCGTGCCGGTACCGCAGACCGTGGCACGATGCCTGGAAATCGAACCGGAGCCGCAGGGTTCGCTGTATGACTGGCTGGGCAAACGCCTGCGCAAACTGACCGGTGAGGCGGCTCCCGGCAATGCCTGGAACCTGGAGGCCCTGCCGGACCATCTGCGCATGAATTTCAGAATCGTCGATGCCGACGGCAAGCTGCTGGACAACGGCCGCGATTTGACCGCCCTGCAGAAAAAGTACACGGAGGATGCCGTGCAGGGTTTCGAGCAGCTGGCGGCCGAAGAACTGGATATCCACGGCCGACGGCAATGGGATTTCGACGACCTGCCGGAAGTCCTGGAATTTCAGCGCAAGGGGCAGAAATTCGCTGGCTATCCGGCAATCATGGACGAGGGAGATGCGGTTGGCGTGCGCCTGATCGATACCCGCAGCAAGGCCGGGGCGCTGCACAATAACGGCCTGGTGCGGCTTTTTTTGCTTGTCTTGAACAAGGAAAGCAAGTATGTGCGCAAAAACCTGCCCTGTTCCCCGGAAGCGGAGCTGTTCTACAAGCGGCTGGAGAAAGCGCCTTTTTTCGATCCGGAAACTCCTGCAGGGGATTATCGGGAGGATGCGCTGTTTCGCATCTTTGCCGAGGTGTTCGCAGGCGATGACGACATCCGCAGCCGGCAGGCATTCAATGACAGTCTGCAACGCAACAAGCCGCAGCTGATCACTTTCGGCAATGAGGCTGGCAGGCTGTTTTTGCAAATCATGACCGACTATGCAGCCATCAACAAACAGCTGCGGATATTTCCCGAAACTGACCCGGCTCTGCAGGACATCCACCTGCAGCTGGCTTGCCTGTTCTACAAAGGCTTTGTCCGCGCCACGCCCCATGAATACCTGCGCCACTATCCGCGCTACCTGAAAGCCATCACCTACCGGCTGGAAAAGCTGCCGGGAGACACCGGCCGGGACCAGCAGAAAACCCTGGAACTGCAGCGCTTCTGGCGCCGCTACTGGGACAGTGTCGCCAAACGCGCAAAACGTGAGATGGTGTTGCCGGCGCAGGAAAAATTCCGCTGGCATCTGGAGGAATTCCGGGTGTCCCTGTTTGCCCAGCAGTTGAAGACCGCCTGGCCCGTTTCCGCGAAGCGTCTGGAAAAGTTCTGGAGTGACGACTGAACAATTCCGTCCGCAGCCGCTGCGTTCCGGAATTGCCCGGCAGGAACGGAAAACGGGACGCCGGCGCGTCCCCGCGGCATTCCCACGCTGGCGCATGGGAACCAGGAAACCCTGACAGACAATGCATAGGGCGGATAAGCCTCTGCGCCATGCGCCGAATTGCTGAGCAGGGTGGGCGTAGGAGCGGCTTCAGCCGCGACTTCAACAAACTTGAAGATAGCTAGTGTCCATCTATAATTGACGGGAACTGATACCGCACAGGTGAGGCCTGCATCTTCAATACCCGCAAACCATGGGTGATGAAGAAAACGGCCAATGGCAATGCTGGTTTTTGTTTCCATCAACATGCCATGGCTGGGGGCTACAGATGCCAACCAGCTGGAAAAATCAAATTGAAATTCCTGTCCTTCCGCTTTCACTACATTGTCAGGAGGCCTATATGGCGCTCGACTTCGAAATCAACTATGCCACCCTCAGCGAGGGCTATGGCCTCCGCGACACACAGATAGAGGATATAGTCAAGACGATTGTCGTCATCAACCTCACCTATCGAAATTCAAATCGTACTCGTGACGCTATCCTGGGCCACCTGAAAAAAACGATCAAAGCGGCCCGGCGGGGACGTCCGCAACGCAATGTGTGGGGAATTCCGCCGGAACAGCGACTGCCCGGTAATCTGAATCTCGAATCGTCCGGCAGCAAGCCACTCGGTTATGTCAAAAGCGGGCTGGGTATGGTAAAAAATGTCAACGAAGTAGCCCTTTCTCTAGTGGCTGAACGCACCGGCGCACCGGGCAAGTTCATTCACCATACCTACAGTACGGCCACGGGTACGATTACCGTGATCAATCTGTTCCACCCGGCAGCCATTTCCCTGACCGAAGGAGCGCAACTAGTTCTGTCGCCCACCAGCGCGTTAATGGGAGCCTTGCACCTGAGCGCGCTCAATCCATTGACGCTGGTACTCTTTCCATGGATCAATGCGCTCAAGGTCTATTCAATGGCGGGTAAGAACATGGGGCTGAAGGATATCGCCCAGACAACCTCGAACTACGGAACCAACCGCTGCTCCTGTGGACATTGTCAAAACAACCTCGCTTTCATCATCGATCGCAGTGACTGGTTTGCCTTCCAGCTGGGTGTGTCGGCGACGGTGGTGGGCGCACCATTCGCAATGGGTTATCGTGGTCTGCGCAAGTTGAAGAACAAATTCAAGGGCACCAACTCGGAGAAACATCAAGTGGCCACTTCGCTCTGGGAAGCGGCCCAGATTCAGGGGGACATGGCGATAAATCTGCATAAGGAAGAGCAATCCATAGTTGTCAAAAAGATGGGTTGTCCCAGGGCCATCAGCATTATCGCGACGCTGTTCGGTGGCCTCGAGGGCGGCGGTGTAGTCCCCGCCATCGCAACGATCTGCGCAAATTCAACCAGTGGCATCAGGGCCATAAAAGGCGCCATTGATTGAGTTTGGGGTAACCGTTCAAACAACGAAAAACCGCATGACAACAGGACCGGGCCAAAAAGGCGCCGGAACGACATTCAAGCGCAGGGCTGGCGCAAAAAATTTACTGTAAAATAGTCCTTTAGCGTGCCACCCGGATTCCGCAAGCTCCATCCAGGCTACGATGGAATCAGGATTTGCCGCTTTGTTTATGCCCATGAGCACTCATGACCGTAGCCTGGATGCAGCTTACGGAATCCGGGAAAAGCCGATTCAACCCGGCTACGCGCATCACCTGATGGATTTCCATATTCTCATTGGTTTTTATATGCGCTCGCCCTGCATCGTGCCACAGCAATTCTCATTATGTCTTTCTGCTGGTTCATCGTAGTTTCTGTGAAATCGCGGCCAAGGCCGCTCCTACGTCCCGCGTTGCCGTCCCGCCACGGTAGGAGCGGCTTCAGCCGCGACTTCAACCGGCAAACCAGCCACG
>JAJRWJ010000107.1 GCA_024276805.1 Gammaproteobacteria bacterium | reverse complement strand
TTGAGCATCTGGCTGGGAACGTAATACAACTGTGGTGTCACCGGCAATTCCGCACGCTCAGACAGCAGCGCCAACGCCTTCCACAGCGCTGGCGCCTGATCCGGCCGGACCGGTGACGCGCCATACAGCAACATCACCAGACGCGGGGAGATCGACGAATTGAGCAGCACGCCAGCCAGGCCGGTGCTGACCAATATCACCACGCCATCCCTGCCCCACAACAGCCAGCCCAGCAGCGCCAGGAAACTGGCCATGACAGCCAGTAAAAAAAGCGACTGCAGACGGTTCTGCCAGGCATGCTGCAGCCAGGTTTCATTGTCAATACCACTAATGTACATGTGTCATGTCCTCTGGGCTGAAAATCTGTTCAGTATACTCTCCACGGGAGGGTTTTCAGCAACTGGAGATGGCCTTTTTGCCGCTATCGGAAAGCAACAGCATTCCGCAAGGAATGCAAACTGCCCGGAAATCTCGCTATCCATTTGTATCTGCTTCGGTATAATGCAGGTAGAATGGCTTCAAGTACATGATCCATTGCTTGTTTCGCTGACAGAAAAGCAATACTCGGCCGGGCCGCCAAGCGGCTTGTGCAAAGTTCACTTGGTCGATAGAGAGGCGCCATGCACCAGTCCGAATCGCGTTATGACTTCCTGTCCGTTGTTTTGCATTGGCTGGTTGCCATTGTAATCTTTGCCCAGCTTGCCGCAGTCTGGTTCATGCAGACCACAGCGCCGGATTCAGCAAAACGGGAATTGTACTTCAACCTGCATTTGATCATCGGCGCAATCAGTTTTCTGCTGGTGCTTTTCTGGACAGGCTGGCGCTTGACGCACAAACCGCCACATTATCCGGAAACAGTATCCGATAGCGAACGCTATCTGGCGCTGTTCGTCTATTTTATACTCTATGTGTGTCTGCTGCTGCTGCCTGTCAGCGGCTACCTGCAACTGGATCTGGGAGCGCCAGTCACCATCCTGGGGAAACCCCTGCAGCTATGGATGGACCAGAATGACTCCCTGTACACGGGAATCGGTCTCCTGCATGCCGGTCTGGCATACCTGCTCACGGCACTGCTTGCCGTACATATGGTCATGGCCTTTGTCCACCTGTTGCGGCGCACCGGGGTCTTCAGCAGGATGCTTTTATCCTTCGGCAGCCAGTCGACTGAATTGATGCTGCCCGGTTTTACCGGACCTTCCCGAAAATACCAGTATACTTCCTTCAACTTTCTGGTATTTGGCTGGCTGGCCTTTCTGTTGCAACTGCTGATTGCGATCGTGACCGTGCTGTTGCTGGCCTTCGCCACCTCCGGTAATGAACCCGGAGCAAGCGGTCTCAGCGGCAATGAATACAGTATCTTCTGGGCCAAATGCGGCATAGTCTCTCTGTTTGTCACGATCATCTTTTTCTATTTCAATACCCGTTATGCGAACAAAATAAAACAGCAGCAGGATGTAAAACTGCATGCCCATAAAAAACGCATCATGAACATGCTGCGCTTCGGTTTGTTCAGTGGTTATGCCGGCATCGTCATCGCCATTATGGGCGTCACCAGAAGCATCGAACTGCTGATCTCGAAGACCATCTCCCAACCTCCAGGCATCGCCATCACCGACCCCACCAAGATCGTTCGCGCCCTCGATGTATTTATTCTGGTTTCCAATTTTGCCATCGTCATTGCTCATTTCGTCGGCATCATCGTTTCCCTCTGGCTGTTGAACCGGGTGGACAGAAATTTCTAGTGACGCGGCTGTTGCTATTTCCATGATTCCTGACAAGGTTTTAAACCCTGATTCTGTCAGCCGGCACCGTCCGACAGCCATTGTGCCCGGTATTGCCGATAGGAATAATGCTGCAGTAATTCCATCCGGCCCGCATCGCAGGCATACACATCCGGCAGATTATAGCCATTGAAGCGGTGCGCCTTGACCAGACTGTAGGCGCCGACATGCTCGAAAACCAGCCGCTGACCCACCGCCACGGGCGCATCGAAGCGGTATTCACCAAACACATCGCCGGCCAGACAGGTGCTGCCCGCCAGGATCGCACTGTGGGCGCCACCCGGCGACTCTTCCTGCAGCGCCGGCCTGAGTTGATATTCGAACACTTCGGGATGATGATTGACCGACACATCCAGCACGGCAATGGTCTTGCCGTCGCTTTCAAAGCGGTCGATGACAGTGGCCAGCAAATACCCCGCCCTGCCCACCACGGCGTTGCCCGGCTCGATGTAGACGGTCAGGCCATAGGTCTCCCGAAGCTGCCTGACCAGTTCGACAAAAGGCGCAATATCAGCAATCTGGTCGAACATGTAGCCGCCGCCCAGATTGAGCCACTGCAGGCCATGCAGACGATCCTGCAAAACCTCTCGCAAGCGCCGCACCGTACCGAGTAGCGGCTGGAAGCTGCGACTGGCGAATGCATTGTGAAAATGCAGTCCCTCGATGTGCCGCAGCAGCGGAGACGCGGTGATATCCTCCAGGCTGGCGCCCAGCTTGGAATGACTGCGGCAGGGATCGTAACGCGCGTCGGCGGCGCAGGAAAATTTGGGATTGATGCGCAGTCCTGGTGAACAGCCATCTCCGACTTCGGGAAGCAAACGCTGCGCCTGGGAAATGGAATTGAAGCTGATGTGGCTGCAGCGGGCACTGATTTCGGCGATTTCCTGAACTCTCAGCCCCGGCGTCGTGATATGCAGGCTGCCGCCGCCAGCCGTTATTTCATCGGCCAGTCGTGCTTCGAACAGGGAACTGACGGAAAAGCCATCCACAGTGGCTGTGGCCCATTGCAGAACGGTGGCCAGCGGCAGGGACTTGATCGAATACAGGATCCGGCAGCCGCTCAGCTCCCGGAGATGCGCCAGCGCCTGCAAACTGGCCTCGACTTGCTGTTTCGCCAGAATGAAAGCCGGTGAGGACGGCACATCCTGTTTCAGTCTGAGAAAATCCATGGCCCGGTCTATAATCTGCCGATACCGGGATAGACATCCAGTTCGGTAACGACAAAATCCATGGCGATGTCATGCGCCTGCATGGGGATCCCGGGAAACAGTTGCGCGTCATAGCAGATACCGGCCAATACCGTATCCGCCCTGACTTCCTGCAACAACCGGTCATAGTACCCCGCGCCGTTTCCGAGGCGCCCACCCCGGCGATCGAAGGCGACACCGGGCACCATGATCAAATCCAGTTGCCGTGGCTCGACCACCCTGCCCGCTTCCTGCCAGCGCTCTGGTGGCGGCTCCAGAATTCCCCAGGTTCCTGCAGTCAGTTCGGAGAGCTGCTCCAGCCGCCACAGCCCCAGCTGTCTCCTCCCCTGCGCATCCTCGGTGCAATAGGGCACGACGATGTTTTTATCGCGAACCGCCAGAGCATCATGCAGGGCCTGCCTGGTCCTCACTTCCGAACGACAGTGCACATACCAGAGTACAGTCACTGCCCGACTACAGGCCGGCAGTTGCTGAAACCTGGTGCATATCAGCCGGCTGATCCGCTCCTTGTCGGGCTGGGCATTGCGCGCTGCATAGGCAATTCTGCGTAGTGCCGCCTTCTCTTCCCGGATCGGCGCGTCACCGCCGGATTCGGCGCTGATTGGCTGCATCAGAGTCAAAGCAGCTGGTAAATCATGCCATCGCGGCAATGATGGCCTCGGCCATTTCCCGGGTGCCCGTCTGTGCCGCCGGATTGAGATCGGGTGTCACGGTTTTCCCCTCGGCGATGACCTGTTCGGTGGCCTTCTTGATACGCGCCGCGGCCTGCTGCTCTCCCAGATAATCCAGCATCATGATGCCGGCCATAATCACTGCGGTGGGATTGGCGATATTGCGCCCTGCGATATCCGGCGCGCTGCCATGCACCGCCTCGAACAGCGCGGTATCGGCGCCGATATTGGCCCCCGGAATCAGACCCAGGCCGCCAACCAGACCCGCAGCCAGATCCGAGAGTATGTCTCCGAACATATTGGTGGTGACCACCACATCGAACTGCGAAGGATCCATCACCATATGCATGCAGGTGGCGTCGATAATTTTTTCATCGAATTCCATATCCGGATATTTTTCGGCCACTTCCCGACCAACATCCAGAAACAGGCCCTGTGTGTATTTCAGTATATTGGCCTTGTGGCAGATGGTGACCTTGTTCCGCGCATGGCTCCGGGCATACTGAAAAGCGTAATCGATGATCCGCTCGGAACCCTGCCGGGTGACCACGGCCAGACTTTCGGCAATATCCTTTTTGTTGGTCAGAAAATGTTCCAGACCCGAATACAGTCCTTCGGTATTTTCCCTAATGATCACCATGTCCACATTGTCGAAGCGTGTCTGTACCCCCCGCCAGCTTTTTGCCGGCCGCACATTGGCATACAAATCATAGGTCTGGCGCAGTTCGACATTGATACTCCTGAATCCCTTGCCGGAAGCAGTGGTCAGCGGGCCTTTGAAAGCCACCCGGGTTTCTGCTATTGATTGCAAGGTTTGTTCCGGCAACGGCGTGCCATGCTTGTCGAATGCCGCCATGCCCGCATCCGCTTCATGCCAGTCGATTTCCACCCCGGAAGCATCGATGATCTTTACCGCCGCGTCCATAATGGCCGGGCCAATCCCATCGCCTTTAATCAATGTCACATTGTGCATTATTTTCTCCATACAAAAAAACAAGCCTGATAATACACAGATTCAGTAAAATATAAAAACTCAATTGCCCGGCGGCATTGTTATCAACCACTTTTTTCTTTTATACTTGACGATTTGAAAACCAATGGGAAGAATCATGGAAAAACCATTCGTCTTGCACATGCTCACCACGGCAAAAAACTTGAGTCCTTTCGATGTCAACATGGCCGTTGACGCAGGCTGGGTGACCCCGATTCCCTATATCAATGTCGAACCCAGTGAAGTGCGCGGACTGGTGCAGGATGTCATATTTTCCCGAAGTCCCAAGGGCCTGAAAAAAACCGGCATCTTTATCGGCGGCCGGGACACCAAACAGGCCATGGATATGCTGAAAACCGCCAAGAATTCCATGGTGCCGCCTTTTGAAGTCTCGGTATTCGCCGATCCCAGCGGCGCCTTCACGACCGCGGCAGGAATGGTTGCCGCCGTGGAAAGAGAAATGCAAAACAAATTCGACAGCAGCCTGCAGGAGCAAAACGTTCTCATCCTGGGCGGCACCGGTCCGGTCGGACAGGTGGCTGCGGTCATTGCCGCCCAGGCCGGCGCCCATGTCAAACTGGTGGGCCGACAACTGGACAAGACCCGGCGCATCGCGGACCTGTGCAGCCAGGAATTTGGCAAGGGCGAAATTACCGTCGACGCGGGCGCCGACGCCGACAAGGCGGAATTCATGCAAACCACAGACATCGTCTTTGCCACTGGCGCCGCGGGGATTGAACTGTTGAGTGCGGAACTGATCGCCGCCGCCCCGCAATTGAAAGTCGCCGCCGATGTCAATGCCGTGCCTCCTGCCGGCATCGCCGGCGTGGATCCTTTCCATGATGGCGACCCCCTGCCTGGCTCCGGAAGCGGCGCAGTTGGCATAGGCGCCCTGGCCATCGGCAACATCAAGTATCAGGCGCAGATTCGCCTGCTGAAAAAGATGATCGACTGGGAGGAACCCATGTACCTGCACTACGATCATGCTTTTCAGGTCGCCAGAGAATACATCAAAGCAAAGGATTGATTGAATTCCCACCTGACAGGGTTTCGCCCTGTACTGATGGATCAGAATCATGGCGCTGCAGGCCAAAGCTGCTGCAGTACAGTGCGCGTTGCCTTGCTCAGTGCCGCATGATGGCAACTGCTGTCACCCGCCAGTGTGCGCGTATCATTGATTTTTCAGGATGCAGTTTAATTTTATAAGAGGATAGCCCATGGAGAAGCGCAGTATTCTGCACATGTTCGACCCGATGCCGCAAAACAGCCCGTTTGATGTCAACATGGCCCTGGATGCGGGTTTCGACATATTAATGCCCTACAGCAACGTGAAACTGGAAAGTGTCTACGGACTGGTACAGGACGCCATCTTTTCCCGCAGTCCCTCGGGGGTCAAACGCACGGCAATATTCATCGGCGGCCGCGATCTCGGCCTGGCCGTGGAAATGCTCAATACCTGCCAGCAGGCCATGGTTCCCCCTTTTGAAGTCTCGGTGCTGGCCGACCCCAGCGGCGCCTTTACCACGGCTGCGGCGCTGGTTGCCGCCGTGGAAAGGCAACTCAGGGAAAAACACGGTAAGCAATTGTCGGAGTGCAAGGCACTGGTATTCGGCGGCACCGGCCCGGTGGGCATCGCCTGTGGGGTAATCGCCTCGCTGGCCGGAACGGACACCAGACTGGTCGACCATCTGTCGGAGGACACGGCGCTGGACGCGGCCAGTCAATACAACCGGTTGTTCGGATCGAATCTGGGAGGCGCCGTTGCCGGAACGGAGGCACAAAAGGGCGAACTGATTGCCGATGCGGACATCATTTTCTGCACCGCCAAGGCGGGCATCCAGGTGCTGAGCGCCAATGTGCTGGCCGAAGCCCGCAACCTGAAAGTGGCTGGCGACGTCAATGCCGTACCGCCTGCCGGCATAGCCGGCGTCAAGGCGAAGCACAATGGCGAACCTTTGGAGTATGCCGTGAAAGCGGAAAACGCCGTCGGCGTCGGCGCCCTGGTGGTCGGCAACATCAAGTATCAGTTACAGATAGAGCTGTTGAAAATGCTGCGCCGGCGGGAAAGAAAGGATGACAAAACGGTATTTCTGGATTTCCGCGCCGCCTTTGAAAAAGCCAGAGAGATAGTTTAGGAAATTCTGGACTTATCCGGCCACGTTCACGTCTGCGCTTGTGTAGCATTTCTGTAGATAAGTGAAACGCATCCGGCAACACTGCGGAGCCAGATCTCACAAACGGGGCCAGCCTTCAGTCTGCCGGATGCGCTGTCGCTTATCCAGCCTACACTGTTACCCTGTCTGCTCGAGGCATGAATTCTTCCCCACCGGCAACGCTTCGAAGCAAAAACGCAGGGTGGATAAGCGCAGCGCCATCCACCATTTGGCCTGTTTCCGGCGGATGACGCTGCGCTTATCCACCCTCGGTTTGTTTGGACCATGGTGTCGTAGATTTTCGTGAAGCTTGCGGACTTCAAGCAGCTATATCAGTGATGCATCGATATAGTTGTATTTCACTGCAAGGCGCGTCAGTTCGACATCGTTCTTCACCTGCAGCTTTTCATAGATGCGATACCGGTAGGTATTGATGGTCTTGTCGCTGAGCACCAGCATTTTCGACATTTCCTTGATGGTTTTACCCTGCAGAATCAGCGTGACCACTTCGCTCTCCCGCTGTGAAAGCCTGGCAAACGGGGATCCTTCGTTGCCGGGCAGCGATGAAAATGCCAGATAATTGGCCACATCGGAGCATAAATAGCGTTTGCCGCGCATGACCAGCTGAATGGCGCTGACCATCTCTTCGACCGGCGAACTCTTGGAGATAAAGCCTTTCACACCCAGCTGCAGCATCTGCTGAGGGATTGGCCCGTCATTGTGCACGGACAAGGCGATCAATTTTATGTCCGGGTGGCGACGCAGCAGTCTGCGGCAGGCTTCTCCGCCCCCGATGCCCGGCATGTTGACATCCATCAACACCACATCCGGGGTAAATTTTTCCACTGCATTCAATGCCTGCTCACCGCTTTCCGCGACGCCAACGACGGCGATATTGTCAGCGGAATTCAACAAGGCCTCGATTCCTGTCCGCACCAACTCATGATCGTCTACCAGTAACACATTAATCATAATCAAGTAATATCCTGCCGTCTGCTAAAGCTGTACGGAGGCCAATGCGGCAATGTCGAAATACTTCCACTTCATAAAAGTCCGCCCTGCCAGTCAGTTGCCGGCAAAGGCCATGCCATCAACACGCCGACAAACCAGCTGCCTGTACCTGCCTGGTTAACATTCATTCCCTTGCAAAACCGGTAAAACTGTCCACATTGCCCTTTAGAGCACTTCACTATACGCCTCGGTTTTTCAAAAATCCGTGCCGATTCCAGCATTTTTTACTTCGCTCATTTCCATCGGACAGCCTCCAGTCAATAGCCATAAAAACCCATCCATTCTATCGTTCCCGGACTCCGTGGGAAATGCCATTTGTCGCGCTCCAGCATCACAAAATGCGGCAGCGTTCCCTGATGCGATTCCCGCGGAGGCCAGAGGAGCCTTGCGAAATGGCGCAAAGCCATTATAGCGTCGGTGAAAAACAGCCAATGCAATACCCATGCGGAGAACTTGTCTGTTATTATCATAAAAAATCAGAGTTTCACCTGGGGTGGTCAAGACCGGAACTGCCTGAGCGACTGATTTTTGCATGGATTATCTCATCATGTTTCTTAATTTAAGCTTAATTTAAGTTTGGCCAAAGGTTTTTACATGTTCAAAGCCACAGTGACTCGCATGAACTATTCGACATTGCTGGGTATTTTACTCAGTCTGCTATTGCTTGCGTTCATTATCCTATATGCTGCCCAGGATCCGTATTCCTTTATCAATCTGCCCGGCCTGGCCATAGTCATTGGCGGCACCTTGGCCGCTTTGTTCCTGAGCTTTCCACTGCGAGAGATCAAACACGGCGTCAAATCGATAA
Source organism: Gammaproteobacteria bacterium (assembly GCA_024276805.1). GTDB lineage: Bacteria > Pseudomonadota > Gammaproteobacteria > Methylococcales > Methylomonadaceae > JANEMG01. Next base: position 993 of record JAJRWJ010000107.1, on the reverse strand, counting down.
AATTATTTCTGTTCTATTAAAGTCTCGATCCACAGCGCGATGCCGATGAGATTACCGCCGTGGCAAAAATGTGGTTCAGAAGAGAGACCATCGCCATCGAGGATAAAATAGACCAGATCAACAATCCTTATCTGAAAACCGGCTTCCAGCTGGTAATCGACAACACACCGATCGAAGATATTCTTGCCCATCTGAAATGGCGTATCGCCCGGCTCAGAGCCAAGGAAAAGGCGGAAGCCGACATTTTCCGCGCCATGGCCCTGTATGCACCGGCATTTGGCATGCTCGGCACCCTTGTTGGCCTGATCAACATGCTGCAGGTACTGGAATTGAAAGACATCAGCCAGATCAGCTTCAACATGGCCGTGGCGCTGATCACCACTTTCTACGGGCTGTTGCTGGCCAACCTGGTGTTCAACCCCATCGCCATCAAGCTGGAGCGCCGTACCGAACACCGGGTCATGATCATGAGCATGGTCATGGAAGGCATTGCCCTGATCGCCGACCGGCGCAACCCTTCCTTTATCAGGGAGACCCTGAATTCATTCATCGCCCATTATGACAATGAATTGAAATTGCCGGAAAACGACAGCTACCGATTCGACACCAGCCGGGCCGACTGATGGACAGAATCAAGCCGGTAAAACCGTTCTCTTCCCAGGCAATCGAAGAAGTCCTGCAAAATTCGACGATAACCGCCAATTCCCAGAACTGGCTGCTCAGCTACCTGGATGTCTTCGTGCTGATCATCATGCTGATGATCACGCTGGAAGCACTGACCGACCTCACCGAACATCAATCCCCGGAGCCACCCAAACAAAACAGGCATATGACATCCGGACAGCCTGAGCTCGACGAAATTGAAGAAACCGTCGCCAAAAAAGAACAACCAAAAATATCCAAGCCTCCAGCAATGGCGTCTGCAGAGACTGTCGAGAAACCACAGAAAGCTGCTGTCGCTGCGCCTGCCGAACAACCAGAACACAGGAAACG
>JAJRWJ010000106.1 GCA_024276805.1 Gammaproteobacteria bacterium | reverse complement strand
GGTCTGCGGTTCTGGTAATTGCTGACCACTATGCCCTGGCCGGCAAACAGGCTGTCCGGAAGAATTTCCTGCACCGCCTCGGCCATGCTGCAGGCTGCCTTGCCAAAGGCGATGACGTGGATTTTCCGCCAGTCACCGATGCGCTTTTGCCCGGAGTCGTCTGGATTCAGGGAAATCTGAAGTTGCTGCCCGTTGCAGCTCAGACAACGGGCAACGCATTGCCGTGGGTCGGCGGCGGCAATACCCGACATGAATATGCGCCGCGCATCCTGACGCATGCTGTGCAGCAGTGCGTGTGGGGCGGAATTGATCACGGGAAAACGATCCGGCGGCGGAACACTGCTTCAGACCATGGCTTTGGCCACGGCAAAGATCTCCTCGGCATCGAAAACCAGAGTGCAGTCGGTAAACAGCCGGGCAATACAGGCTCTATGCACGGCCAGCTTCAATGCCCCGAAGCCGATCGCGCCCCAGACGATCTTGCCATGCCGTTCGGAGCCACGGTCCATACTGTCGATGCCGCCGATGCCGGCCGGTGGCGCGGCGTTGGCATCCACCATGAGTTCGATATGCGGGTTGTCCTGCCAGTGCTTGGCTTGCAGTAGCTCGATGCCCGTCGCGCCAGCGGCAAAGACGATCTGCGCATCGGCAATGGCCTTGCTCCGGGCGGTATCGTCATGCGTCTCCAGAGGGGTTGTCTTGACGCCGAAGCGCTCCGCCATGGCTCGGCAGGCATTCTTGGCGCGCTGTATTTCCCGCGAGGTCAGGAAGACTTCGGCGCCCTGCAACGCCAGTAGCGCGGCGACCCGCTGGCCAACCGGCCCGGTACCGGCCAGCACCACGGCTTTTTTGCCGGCCAGGGGGCGGTTCTTTACCAGGATGGCGACACCTGCGGCGGCGGTAGTGTTACTGCCATTGCTGTCCAGCATCACGGACACCTGGAAGCCCGGGAAAAACCTTTGCTGTACCGCGGCCAGCAGTTCCTGGCCGGCCAGCATGTCGCTGCCGCCGATGAAGATGGCGGTGTTTTTTTTCTCCTTTGGTGACCGTGTGAAGATGGTTCCGTCCACCAGCGGACCGACATTCCCGGGTGTCAGCCCGCAGTGGCCAATGACATGATCGGCGCCACCGTCATAACCAACCACGGTATCGAAAACCGCCGGATGGGGGTCGGTATCGAATTGAAACAACAGTTTTTTCATGTGTCATCCTGAGAGCCAGCACTTTTGACGGGGAAGCCCCGGTCTTTGTCAATGTCCGGTCATTATAGCGCAGAAATCATTTCGGACGGGTTGTACGCCCGGGGGCAGATCTCCATGTAGTCCGAATAAGCCAATTGCATCCGGCGCTGGCAGGCATATTGGTGGGTGCGGTACACTTTTCCGGTCAACATTGTCTATAGGTGGTTGCTTTGAGTTCAGCGCATTCAGGCCCAGACATCGATGCGTCCGATACCGGAGATTTTTGGGTTCTGGCCAGTTCCTGAGCCGTCGTGCCGGTGGTCATGACATCGTCTATGGAAATTGTTCCAACACAAAGTCTGACGGAAAAAAGCTCAAAATAACTTTTGGGAGAGCTGGAAATAAGTGATTCCGGTTGCGCGCATTTGGCTTATAGTACATTGGTGAATGGCAGAGGATCAAACCATGAATAACCCGGATACATGCTGGCGACAGCGCTTTGCAAATTTCCAGCGTGTATTCCTGCTATTGCGTGAAGCTATCGAAAAGCACCCGGCCCAGCTTAGCCAGCTTGAAAAAGAAGGGATTATCCAGCGTTTTGAATATACATTTTCATCATTGCAGACATTTTGATGACGCTGGACGATAGCGATATTCCGTTTCTGATGGACCTGCAAAACTATCATGATATCAAGAACAGTCGATTGATCGAGCATATTGATCGTGCAGGCGTTGTGATTTATGACCGGCAACAGACTATGGCGGAAGCGCAGGCTGAGAAATGAGCATTATTAATCCTGTGGGTTGATGATGCGACTCCTTGCCGTCGGAACATCCTGTTAGGTGGCTTTAATATGTATACCGATACAGGATGTACCGAATCAGGAGGCGCATCGCTTGGCAAGGATATGTTCAGTGCTTATTTGGCCCTTTGCCAAATGTTGCAATGTGAGACGCGACCCCTTCATCACTTCTTTGCCAAATGTTGCAATGTGAGACGCGACCCCTTCATCACTTCATCACTTCATCATTTCAAAAATGCTGCTGCGCCCGGGCTTATGCAGGACTAAAGTCCCGTTTCCTATTGACGCTTGTCAAGTCCGCTGGTATTGCACCCGTTGCCCATTGCCAGCATTCGGGGAGATTGTTTGCAATCATGGTGACCACATCTTTATCCAGCTTGCCTTGTTGTTTTTGCTGTTGCAGAATCGACAGAATTTCGGCTGTGGACAGTTCATCCCGGTAGGGTCTTTTTTGTGACAAGGCCTGAAATACATCGGCGGCAGCAATGATCTTCGCTTCGATTGAAAGCATTCGGCTATCGCGCTGGTAGTGGTAGCCGCTGCCATCGACACGTTCATGATGCTG
>JAJRWJ010000105.1 GCA_024276805.1 Gammaproteobacteria bacterium | reverse complement strand
GAAGGCCAGGGAGCGGCTGCATGGCGGAGAACGCATCGAACTGGATGCCGAAGCGGAACAGCTGGTCCAGTGTCTGGCCGAAGACATCCCGCTGCGGATCATCCATGAAGACGAAGCGCTGCTGATTGTCGACAAGCCGGCCGGCATGGTGGTGCATCCCGCGGCAGGCAACTGGTGCGGCACGCTGCAGAACGCCCTGCTGCATCATGAACCTTCTCTGGCGGTATTGCCCAGGGCGGGACTGGTGCATCGTATCGACAAAGACACCAGCGGACTGCTGATGGTGGCGAAGACGCTGCAGGCGCACAACAGCCTGGTCGCGCAGCTGCAGGCCAGAACCATTCATCGGCAATATCAGGCGGTGGTCATCGGCCGCATGACCGCCGGCGGCACGGTCGACCAGCCGCTGGGCAGACATCCCGTGGAGCGCAAGCGTTTTGCGATACGCGACAACGGCAAGCCGGCGATCAGTCATTATCGCGTCATCGAACGCTTTACCAGGCATACCTTCATACAGGTGCAGCTGGAAACCGGACGCACCCATCAGATCCGGGTGCACATGGAGTCGATCCATTACCCGCTGGTGGGGGATCCGGTGTATGCTGGACGCTTTCGCCTGCCGTCCAGGTGCAGCGAGGAATTGGCCGAGGTGCTGCGCGGCTTTGGCCGGCAGGCGCTGCATGCCGCCGAACTGGGTCTGGAACATCCGCTCAGCCACGACTATTGCCAATGGCGGTCGCCGCTGCCCGAAGATATGGACAGGCTGCTGGCGGCGCTGCGTGAAGATGATGAGAAACTGGCTGCCGGCTGACTGGCCGGCGCCGGCCAATGTTCATGCCCTGGTGACGCTGCGTAGCGGCGGTGTCAGCGAGACTTGCTACAGCAGTCTCAATCCCGCCTTGCATGTCGGTGACGAAGCCAGTGCGGTACTGGCCAACCGGCGGAAGATCAGCGACATGCTGCAACTGCCTTCGGAACCCGTCTGGCTGGAACAGGTACATGGCTGCCGGGTGGTCGAGGCAAAAACAGGCATGCCTGCATTGCAGGCCGATGCCGGTTTTACCCGGCAGGCCGGCGTGGTCTGCGCGGTCATGAGCGCCGACTGTCTGCCCCTGCTGCTGTGCAATCCTCAGGGCAGTTGCATTGCCGCGGTGCATGGCGGCTGGCGGGGACTGCTGGCCGGGGTTGTTGAAAACACCGTGCAGGCCATGGGGGAGCGGCAGTTGCTGGCCTGGCTGGGGCCAGCGATCGGTCCGTCGTGCTTCGAAGTGGGGCAGGAAGTACGCAGCGCCTTTGTCAAAAAAGCACTGGATTTCGCCCCGGCATTCCATGCCCGGAAGAATGGCCGCTGGCTGGCGGATATCTATCACATCGCCAGGATCATTCTGGGGCAGTTACAGATCGATGCAGTCTATGGCGGGGATTACTGCACTTTTTCCGACCCACGGCGCTTTTATTCCTATCGCCGGGATGGCCGGACCGGACGCATGGCGGCGTTGATCTGGATGGTTCCGTCGGATTCATAGGCCTGTCCTGACAGATACTTCGCCCGGTCAGGCTTCCATTTGCTACTCAAAGGGTTTTGTGACAAGTTGAATATCGAAATAAAGTATTTATCGCAGAGCCGTCAATTCAAGACAGGCGCTGCACGCGCAGGGAACAGTTCTTTTTTGCCATGAGTCTATTACTTCTGATCATTATTTTTACCGCCGTCGGTGGCGTCCTGAGTGTACTGGCGGCATCGGTATTCCTGTTGCTGCCGGAACAGCACAGAACACGGGTGCTTCCGCATGGCATCAGTTTCGCGACTGGCGCATTGCTGGCGGTGGCCTTCTGGGGGCTGATACCCCATGCCTTCGCGGAGGTGGCCAGGTCTCAGATGCAGGCATTGTCGGCAACCATCATGTTTGGCCTGCTGGGTTTTTTTGTCCTGGAAAAACTGCTGCTCTGGCGACATTGCCATTCCGGCAGTTGTGAGGCTCATGTGCACAATGAGCATGGACATACCCATCAGTCGGCGGGAACGCTGATCATTCTCGGCGACAGCATTCATAATTTCGTCGACGGCATTTTGATCGCTGCGGCTTTTCTGACCGATGTCCGGTTGGGGATCGTCACCAGCCTGGCGGTTGCCGCCCATGAAATTCCACAGGAGGTCGGGGATTTTGCGATACTGCTGCAAAGCGGTTATTCCACGGCAAAGGCCCTGTTCTTCAATATGCTGTCCAGCTTTACTACGATTGTCGGCGGTGTACTGTCCTATTACTGGCTGGAGCATCTGCAGGAAAAGCTGCCATTCTTTCTGGCTCTGGCGGCATCGAGTTTTATCTACATCGCCGTCGCCGATCTGATTCCGACGCTGCACAAAAAAAGTGATTTGAAAACCAGCTTGCAGCAGATTGGCTTGATCGCCGCCGGCGTCATTCTGATCTGCGCCATGCATGGCTTTGCCCATGGTATAGAGATGCATGGCAGTTCCCCCGCCGCTGTTGTCGGTCATTAGGCCTGTCTGGTCATATCCGGAAAACGGCGGGTATTTATCGGTAGGAAACATCGCTGCAACAGCATGGATTTCTCCTGCAGGCAGACATGCCTCCGGCGATGACACTTGTACAGTGCAGGCAATGCCGCCAAACAGTACGAATAGTTATTAATCCTTTCCTTCTGCCGTAACGATCATGAAGTCCCTGGCAAACAAATCGGCATCATCGAAGTGGCGGCGCCCGACGAAGGCGGTGGCATGATGGCCCCACTGGCGCATTGCACCGGGGCTGGGTATGCCCATGGGCCAGAACAGGAAGCGCTCGCCGCGTTCACTGCCGGCGACGATGCCATCCTCCCGGAACAGGCTGCGCCGTCCACCATCGGGCAACGGCAGGGAGCGTAATTGTCTGTAGGGTCGGGTATGGTAGCGGCGCTGCGCCACCGTGGCGGATGCTGCGTGGTGGATGCGCTGCAGATAATGGCTGTTGGCTGCGATGCGCAATACCACTCGTGCCGGGCTGTCTACAGGGAGGGAGGGCTGCGGTGCAAAGGCCGGTTCTTGGTACAGCGAATCATGGTGCAAGGTGCGCGCATATTCACCGGGGAAGAACAGATGATAGCAGCCGCAATTATGGATGCTGTCGAACAGCCAGGGTTTGCCGTTGGCCAGCAGAGTCACGCGCCAGGTGATGCCGTCCAGATGACCGCCGAGCAGATCCAGGCTGGAAGTGCGCGGACGGGATGGAAACCAGATTGTGTAATTGAGTTGCAGCAGAAGCTGATTGCCAAGCCGGGTATGGGAGATGCGCCGGAACACCACGGCAGCGGTGGTATCTACAATTGGAAACGCAGCATTTTGCCAGACCGGTGCGCCGATGTGGTCCTGTTCGGAAACGCTATCAACGACAAAAACAGGGGCAAAATTGTCCAGCAGGCGCAGCCGGTCCCGGGCATCCGGATAAGGAATGTGCAGCGGGTTGTCCGATGACCGGGCGATGATGCGGGCAACATCGACGGCAGGCAACAGCCCGGGCAGTTGT
>JAJRWJ010000104.1 GCA_024276805.1 Gammaproteobacteria bacterium | reverse complement strand
CGTGGTATCCACACCGACTGCCGTTTCCCGTTCGATAATATCCGTTTCCACCTGCAGCGCCTCGATGCTTCTGCGGCAGTCATCCACTTCCGCAGGTACTGCGCACTGACTGATCGCGACCCGGGCGCAGGCGGTATCCAGCACACTGACCGACTTGTCCGGCAGCTGCCGGTCGGGAATATAACGATGTGAGAGCTTCACCGAATCCTCCAGCGCCTCATCCAGCAGCAGCACCTGATGATGCTTTTCCATCACCGAGGCAACACCGCGCATCATCATGATTGCCCTGTCTTCGGTGGGCTCATCGATCTTGACCACCTGGAAGCGCCGCGTCAAGGCCGGGTCCTTTTCGAAATATTTCTTGTATTCGGCCCAGGTCGTGGCGGCAATGGTGCGCAGTGTACCGCGCGCCAGCGCCGGCTTGAGCAGATTGGCGGCATCCCCTGAGCCAGCCGCGCCGCCGGCGCCGATCAGGGTATGCGCCTCGTCGATAAACAGGATGATCGGCTTCTCCGATGCCTGGACCTCTTCGATCACCTGGCGCAGCCGGTTCTCGAATTCACCTTTCATGCTGGCGCCTGCCTGCAGCAGGCCCAGATCCAGCGTGCGGATGCTGACATTCTGCAAGGGCGGCGGCACATCGCCGGCGGCAATACGCTGGGCGAAACCTTCCACCACCGCGGTCTTGCCGACACCGGCCTCGCCGGTGAGAATGGGATTGTTCTGCCGACGGCGCATCAGAATGTCGATGATCTGCCTGATTTCGTCGTCGCGGCCGACGATCGGGTCGACATCACCCTTGCGCGCCGCTTCGGTCAGATCGACGGAAAACTGCTGCAGGGCCTTCTGCTTGCCCATCTGCGCCGGCGGCATCGCACCCGATGCCTCGCCAGGCGCCGCTGCACCGGCCAGCTGGCTGCCATCATGGGCGGTCATGGCGTCTTCCGGAGAACCGGTGACGATATTGTCTAATTCATCCAGCAGCGTATCGGCGTTGATTCTTTTGAACTGGCTGGAGATGGCGTACAGGTTGTTGCGTAAATCAGAGGACTTGACCACCCCGAGAAGCAAATGCCCGGTGCGCACCTGGCTGCTGCCGTACTTCAGGCTGGCATACAGCCAGCCCTGCTCCACTGCCTGCTCGACATGCGAGGAGAGATCGGTAATGGAAGTGGCACCGGCCGGCAGCCTGTCCAGCGCATCGGTGAAGTCGCGCGCCAGATGGGAAGGATTGAGTTCGAATCTCTTGATGATACGATGCAGGTCGGAATCCTGCAGCTGCAGGATCTGATGCAGCCAGTGCACCAGCTCCACATACGGGTTGCCGCGCATTTTACAAAAAACCGTGGCGCTCTCGATGCCTTTGTAGGCCAGATTGTTGAGTTTGCCAAACAGCGCCGTGCGGCTGATTTCAGTCATGCCATATCCTCCGAATTGAGATACAAATCGTTTGCATCAGTTGTTCTTTTACCACCTTGCAACCAGCTTGTCCAGCCCAGCTGCCCATACTCACCGAGCCTCACTGGCGGCACCTCCTGTTTCTGCAAAACCAGATTCACATCCCAGTTCAATTCGAAGCCGATGTAGTTCCTGACGATCGCCACCAGACGTTTGCTGCTGTCTCCGCCGGGCAGCAGACTGGAGTACCTGGACAACGAAACCGGCCCCAGAACGATGCGGAATTTATGCTGGCACTGCCAGCTGCGGGTGCCGATCATTGCCGAGACGCCCAGCTGCCCGGTGGTGGCGTCGGAGGCGTCCAGGTAGCAATAACTGTCTTCGGGCATCTCCAGCCATTCGCCGACGAATTCCTGAATTTCGATGGGCATGTGGAAAAAAGCACCCAATATCGATGCCAGCCCCTCGGCATGCCGGGTATGGCAGCCCAGATGCGCGGCAAAATGCAGCTTGGCGTGATCGGGCATGGCATCCCGCTCACGCAGCGACGTCTCCCCCACGCCCAGCATCGAACCCACATAGAAGGCGAAGCGGTCCTGCTCCGGGCGATCCATCTGCACAGTCGGTTCCTTGTCCGCCCAGGCGCGGTAAAACAGACTCAGCAACCGGTGATGAAAAAGATCGAGAAAATCCGCCAGTGCCGTATCCTTGGCATTGCGCACCCGGTTGCGCACATATTCGGTAAGATGCAGCGGCAACGGTCCATTAGGCCCGAACATGCCAAAAAAGTATACCGACAGGCGCGGCAAATCCTGGCTTTTCGGTGTAAATCCAGCCAGGGTCGCAGGGGCAAACTGCAGACTGGCGGTCTGCCCGAAACGCACCGCGTCATCGACAGGCCGTGCCGCATAACCGATACGCGCATGATCACGATACCGGCACTCCAACTGGCGCAGCGCCTCATAGAAGCCAAAATGCCAGGGCTCCTGCGTCAGCTGGGCTTCCAGCGTCAAATCAGGGTTCTGGTTCCGGTCCTGACCGGCCATCGCATTATCTCCCCCCGCTGCCTGGTTTTCACTATCGTCCGGGCAAAACTGTTCAGTGACACGTATTTACTGAAAAACCGTTCCAGCACCGCCCCCAGCAGAAACGCGCCGGCGCCCTCGAACCCGGATTCATCGAAGGTCAGGGTGATTTCCATGCCCCGACCGAAACTCATGGGTCCGGGTATCGGCAGACGCATCACCACCGGATGGCTGTCGACCGTCAACAGGCCATCGATCTGTTTGGCTATCGCCGGTTCGGCAAAATCGCCGTACAGGCGCAGCATGTCCCGCAGGGCGCTGGCGCCCTGACCGGCGCTGCTGTTCAGGACACTCAGGTAATTCAAGGACAACTGATTGATCAGCCGCCAGGCATACTCCCCCTCGGCATGACTGGGCTTGGGGTCGGCCGGACCGGTCAGACAACGCACCGCATCCACCGGGGCGCCGATTTCCAGTGTGAAATCGGTGGGTCCCTCGCCGGTCATCATCAGCATCGGCAAATCGCGGTTGGTGCACAGGGTGCTGATGCCCAACTGCTTCAGATCGGTATTGTAAGGCGCTTCACTGCCATCCACCAAAGAAATGAAAACCTCGCTGCCCAGATAGTCCGCCTTCAGTTTGCTGCGGCTGATGCTGGATGACTCCAGTGCCGGCTGACGTCTGATCGTATAGTAGGCAAAATCACCCTTGCTATCCGTCTCCTGCCAGTTGCAGTAAAAGGGCTTGAATTGCTGCTCCGGCGTGGACCCGGCGCCAAAGCCGACCACATCGGTGACGCTATGCACTTCATAATCGCTTTGCCGGGTCTTGTCGACCACCAGATGATATTCGGTACTGCGGTGGCTGAGATGAATACGGTCCGCCCGCTTCGGAAAAAGATTGATCGCCGGTGTGCAATACAGGGCAAAATTGTCCTTGCCGAGCAGATCCTCCAGGTCGTCCTGCGCCTTGTCCAGAAGAATGATGATTTCCACCGCCGTGTCGTCACAACGCCGCAATGCCGGCTGCAGATCACTCAGCTGAAAAAACAAAAAGCGTTGCGGCAGGGCGAAATATTCCTGCAGCAGCCGATAGCCGTTGAAGGAAGCCGGCGTGTAAGGCAGCAGCGCCTGCTCCTGCGTATAACCCAATTCAACGATGGATCCTTTATGCAGATACTCCCGCCATAGCGGATTTTTCCCGGCCTGCTGGACAGTGATTCCCAGCGCATGGCCCATGATCAATTCATGCAGTTGCATGGGCAACTCGCCGCTGCCGTGTAGATAGATGGGCAGGTGCTGCAGCGGCAATTGCTGCACCAGGATATCGGCGACGCTTTCCAGGCGGAGACGCAGCGCCGCCTTGACGCCGGACTGTCCGGGCTTTACATGGCGAAGGGCCTCGCCCAGGGGCAGATATTCGGCTTCGGCGAGGCGCAATGGCCACAGCATCAATTCATGGGCAGTCAGAAACTGGCACTTTGCCCTGCCTCGGGTCGTGGCATTGCTGCGCAGCCGGGTATGCCGGGGCAAGGCAAAGCCCTCTTCGGTGACCCCTCCCTTCAGATCCGGCTGGAACTGTACCACGGTCATTGCCGGCAGTGGCGCCAGATAGTGCGGATAGACCATCTCCAGCAGATGCTGGGTGAAGCGGGGAAACTCCGCCTCCATTTTCAACTGGATGCGCGCGGTCAAAAAAGCGAAGCTCTCCAGCAGCCTTTCCACATAGGGATCGGCGCAGTCCGTACCACCCAGATCCAGTCCCGCGGCAATTTTCGGATAGCGCTGGGCGAATTCAGCACCCATTTCCCGGACAAACTGCAATTCCCTATGGTAGTGTTCGAGCAGGCGCGGATTCATTGGCGATTCACACTAACTCTGGAAATCCACAACCGAAACAGTGCCATTTTCCAGTTCGAATTCGGTGCGCAGATGCAAATGCAGGGGCAACGGCTCGGCATGCAAATCGCCCTCGATCTCAAACATCAGGGCATTGTGGTTGAACATGGTTTCATCGGCGATCAGACGCACTTCCAGGGTACGACGGATGATGCGTGGTTCGAAGTCGATAATGACCTGCTTCAGAATCCTCTGCAAATAGAGCAGGTCGAAGCCTGATGCGGTTTTTCCGGTAAGATCCGGCATGCCGTAATTCAATACCGAATGCGCGACATCCGGATAGTCTTCCAGATCCTCCTGCGGGGCATATTGCCCGGCATTGAGCAGCCAGTCCAGATCCCGCTTCACACAGGCGCGCAGTTCCTTCAATGAGCAGACAGAGGCTGCCAGCACCGTGTATTGCGCTCGCGCCTTCTCCAACTGCTGCAGCAGTTCCGCCTTCTGCCGGTTGATCTCCGCTGGCTCCACCAGGGAAGACTTTTTCTTGGCCAGCAGCTGCGTGAGCGACCGTTCTATCTTCTCGATCTTCTTTTTTTGCCGCCTGATGGAACTGTTGATCGGATCGTCATCGGTCAACCGATCCAGCAGCGATGGCAGCAGGCGTTCCTTGGGCAGCGTTCTAGCCACCAGGCTGCTCCTCCGAAGCTTCATCCTCGCTGTCGAAAACGATCTCCCGGACATCCAGCAGCGGATAGTCCGCGCTGTCACTGGCGAGAATTTTCTGGCCCATACCGAGATACAGATCGGCGGTACATTCCTGCCATTCGGTCTTGCGCGACAGCGCCAGCAGTGGATCGTCGCTCTTGTAGGAACCGGGATAGCGCGCCGGAATCAGCCCATAGCTCTCCCCGCCATTGCTCCAGATAAAATGACTGGGCAGCCAGATCAGATCCCGGAGATCGACCGGTTCTTCGATGCTGATCGCCTTGATGCGTTGCTGCGGAATCCACAGATAGCGCCCATCGACCATCGCTTCCACAATCGGACCCAGACGGGAATCACTGTCGGCCAGCCAGGCGAATTCCCGGGCATCGATCTTTCCGGATGTGGCGGGAGCTTCGTCAAAGGCCTGTGCCCGCAGTTCCTGGGATCTGGCATATTGACCATTGGCGGTCAATTTCAGTGCTTCCAGCAGCAGCGCAACCCATGGTTCCGGCCGGCCGAACAGCACCGGATCCTTGTTGCCCAGAAACACTTCCTCGCGAAAGCACTCGCAGGCAATCACCTGCCGATACATGGCAACCATCGCCAGCGTACTGTCATCCAGTTCGCCGGCAACATTCAACTGGGTCAGCGCGCGCTGCCAGTCTCCCTGAATGCACAACAGCTGGAACAGGAAAATGCGATGCTGAACATTGGCGGGTTGTGCCCGTACCTGTTCCTTCAGCATCTGCAGCGCCGCATCGAGGTCGCCCTGCTGCAGATATTCTTCCGCGTTCGGTTTATTCATAGTTGTCGTTTCAGTGTTTGCCTATGACAGACCGGACAAACCGCCAGCCTGCCACAAGCCACAACAGCAAATGCATGTCATCATTCTTTCTTGTTGGTTTCCAGATTCCAGATCTTCGGACCGACCTTGTCGCCTGCGCTGCCATCATTTTTCACGGCCGTGTAAGTCCAGCTGACCTTGTCATAGACAAAGCAGACGCTTTCTGTCGCCCGCATGGAGCCGCCGCCACTGACCGTCACCGATTGCACCATGGCATTTTCGAACTCCAGTTTCCAGTAATTCACCTTTTCACCGGTTTCCTGGCACACTTCCAGCTCCAGTTTGGCGATATGTTCGCCACTGGCGCAGTGCAGATTCAAATCGACACTGGCCTTGTCCACCATCTTGTTGATGCAAAAGCTCTGGAAATCGGCCCGTGCGGCAGCGCGCCCGCCGGTGCCGCTAGGTCCGGAGACAGGCTGGGAAAGGCCAAAACTCCAGCTTTCCACTTCGATCCAGTCTTTGTGCGCATCATCAGTCGATTCGCCCTTCAACGGGTCCGCTTTCAAATAACAACTCGTAGCCATGATATCTCTCCTTACAGGATTGAAGAATAAAATAAAGCATAAAACACCTGGCCCGTCCCTGTGCCATCAATACAGGAATTCCGCGGCAAGGGGCAAATCTTTGCAGCTCCGCCCCCAGCCGTGAAGTTTCTCCGGCCGACTGCCTGTCAACCGCCTTTCTGGGAGGGCAGTTTCGATACCAGACGCAGCGAAACGGTCAGCCCTTCAAGCTGGTAATGAGGTCGTAAAAAGAATTTCGAGGTATAGTAGCCCGGGTTCCCCTCCACTTCTTCGACAACCACTTCCGCCGCCGCCAATGGCCTGCGCGCCTTGTCTTCCTCCGATGCCGTGGCCGGATTCGATTCGACATAGTTGCTGATCCATTTGTTCAGCCATTTCTCCATGTCCTCCCTCTCCTTGAAGGAACCGATCTTGTCACGAACGATGCACTTCAGGTAATGGGCGAAGCGACACACCGAAAACAGGTAGGGCAGCCGGGCCGCCAGATTGGCATTGGCCGTGGCATCCGGATCGTCGTATTCCGCCGGCTTCTGCAGCGACTGCGCACCAATGAACGCGGCGAAGTCGGAATTCTTTTTATGCAGCAGGGGCATGAAACCGTTTTTCGCCAGCTCCGCTTCGCGGCGGTCACTGATGGCGATTTCTGTGGGGCATTTCATGTCCACGCCGCCATCGTCGGTGGGAAAGGTATGTGTAGGCAGCCCTTCCACCGCGCCGCCCGATTCGATGCCGCGAATACGAGAACACCAGCCATACAGTTTGAATGCCCGGTTGATATTCACACCCATCGCATAGGCGGAATTGGACCAGGTATATTTCCGGTGTTCGGCGTGTTCGACATCCTCTTCGAAATCGAACTCCTCCACCGGGTCGGTATTGGTGCCATAGGGCAGACGCGACAGGAAGCGCGGCATGGTCAAGCCGATATAGCGTGAATCCTCGGATTCACGCAGGGAGCGCCAGGCGGCGTATTCCGGTGTCTGAAAGATTTTCGTCAGATCCCGTGGATCGGCCAGTTCCTGCCAGGAATCCATATTCATCAGCCGCGGCGCGGCGGCGGCAATGAATGGCACATGCGCGGCAGCCGATATTTCGGCAATACCGTTCAGCAGCTCCACGTCTGGCGGACTGTGATCGAATTCGTAGTCGCCGATCAGACAGCCAAAGGGCTCCCCACCAAACTGTCCATATTCATGTTCATAGATCTTCTTGAAGACCGGGCTTTGATCCCAGGCCGTGCCCTTGAATTTCTTCAGGGTTTTGTGCAGATCCTTTTTCGAGATATTCATCACCTTGATCTTCAGCATTTCATCCGTTTCGGTGTTGTTCACCAGGTAATGCAGACCCCGCCAGCTTCCCTCGAGCTTCTGAAAATCTTCATGATGCAGGATCAGATTGACCTGATCACTGAGGCGTTTGTCGATTTCTGCGATCATCGCCTCGATGGACTTGACCGCATCTTCGGAAATCAGCGCAGTTTCCGCCAAAGCCTGCTCGGCAAGGGTCTTGACGGCATTGACCACCGCCTCCTTGGCACGCTCCGACTTGGGTTTGAATTCTTTTTCCAGCAGCGCGGCAAAATCACCGGTTTCGGCTGTTGCCTCCTGTGCTTCTGCTGCAGCAGCTTCGGTTTCAGTTTCGGCCATGGTTATTTCTCCTCTGATTCACTGGGTTCGCTAGCTTCTCCGGATTCACCCGCGTCGTCTGCTCCCGGCTTCGGCGCCGCTGCAAGAGACTGCAACAGAGCCGGATCATTCAATGCATTGGCGATCAACTGTTCGGCGCCGCCCTTGCCGTCCATATAGGTCAAAAGATTGGCCAGCTGGGTGCGCGCCTCCAGCAACTTGTTCAGACCCTCGACTTTTCTGGCAACCGCCGCGGGGGAGAAATCATCCATGCTTTCGAAGGTAATATCGACATTCAGGTTGCCTTCCCCGGTCAGTACATTGGGCACCTGGAAGGCCACCCTGGGTTTCATGGCCTTCATGCGATCATCGAAATTGTCGACATCGATTTCCAGAAAATCCCGATCATTGACCGGGGGCAGAGGGTCTGCCGGCTTGCCCGACAAGTCCGCCATGACGCCCATGACAAAAGGCAGCTGGATCTTTTTCTCGGCGCCATACAGTTCGACATCGTACTCGATCTGCACCCTGGGTGCCCGGTTACGGGCAATAAATTTTTGACTGCTCGCTTTAGCCATTTTTTAACCCCTTAGCTCTTAATTGAAATTTAGAAAAATCCGGCTCGGTGGAGAGCCCATCCTGATTATAGTTGTTCGCACAGAAAATCCGGCCCGTAAACCCCCTTCATCCCCACCTCATGATCGGTAGTGAGGGCATCTATTCGTCGTCTTTCCGTGTTCCACATATTTTCTCCGCCTGGCTGACGGCGTCCGGCGTCAAATCCTGCAATATCTCCATGAAGTTCATGGACAACAAATGCTTTGCCCGTTGCAGCAACAGTGGTACAGGACTGGAGGGCTCATAGCGGGCAAAATATTTACAGATGGCATCGATGGCGCGCACCACGTCATCCCGGCTATTGATGACGCCCACTTTGAAACTCTCACCAGGAACCTGGGCTGGACCACCCGCTGCTGTCTCCCCGCCGCCTCCAGCAGTTTCCCCCTCGCCCTGACGCAGCTGAATCTGTTCCGCCAGGTGATGCTCGATATGTTTCAACAGATCGATCAGCGTGGACAATTCCGGGGCATTGACCGCCCCGGCTTTTTCGGTGGTAATGGCTTCTATATTCTGCGCCTCTCCGAGCGCGTGCTTGATTGTCGTGTCGAGGGACTGCAGTACTTCCAGGCTGGTATCCAGAAAAGCGGCGTCGATAACCGATTTTTCAGGCGGCTCCGCTTCGTCGCCAACGGCGTCCACCTTGCCTTCGGATATTTCAATGTCGCGCCAGGAGAAGCCGCCCATCTGTGACTGGGTCAGGGGTATATGATTGAGAGGACCCACGATGCTGGCATAATCATTCAACCGGGCCAGGGCATTCATGCGCAATACCGGGTAATCATCGTCGGGATCCTGCTGTGGATAGACCTGTTCCCAGAATTTCCGCAGCAGACCGCTGATCAGACTCAACCCCTGGTCCAGTCCGGCAAAGCCATCGGTATGCACCAGCGCACAGGTCAAATAGACAGAGACCTGTATATCCCGGCTGCGTTGCAGCAGACTCGAGGCCTGATCGCGAATTTTTTTCCAGTCCGGCTCTTCGGCGGGAATGATGGAATCACCAATCTGACGTTCAGGCGTCCCTTCCAGATCCCGCTCCAGACGCAAATAATCGGGATCGTATTCCAGATTTTCGCCGCACGGCGAATCAGCGGAGATTTCGCTCAGAAAATCCTCAACGTCTATGTCAGTCATTGCAACCACCTTCTGCACGCATTCACATCCGACCTGTCATCCATAAAACCGCCGCCTGGCGGCAGCAATTTCCCATATAATTGTTATAAGGATACACCAGCAATTTCCATTGCTCTCTAGAACCGATACTAACACCAAAGCTTATTTACTTTAAAGTACTTTTATCGATTAATGCGACAATTTCTGCGATTTCAGAATACCCCTTCATTTTGAAGCAGAAAGATGTTTTTCAAACTTGACCACGAAACACCTCTGCTTGCTTTCACCGCTGGGAATAAGTTATATTGCTGGAAACCGGGGATACCTGTTGAAGGCCTGTTGTCTGCAGGCACTAAACGCTTCCCGCGTGGTTGATCGAGCTACCGGCACATAAGGAGAATCCGTGTTTTTATGAAACTGTCCTTACGCGTAATATCTTACCAGGGATCGGCGCCAGAACACCCTGTTGCAATCACTCTCAGCCACGAAGGGGCGAGCATCGGCCGGCGCCAGGACAATACCCTGGTGCTGCCCGACGAGAAGCGCTATATTTCCGGGCATCACGCTAAAATAGAATATCGCGCACCCGACTATTACATCTGCGACATCAGCACCAATGGCGTGCTGATCAACGACAGCAGCACACCCCTGGGCAAAGGCAACAGCGCCAGACTCAACGACGGCGACCGTCTGCATATTGGCGACTATACCCTGGCGGTGGAACTGATCTCCACACAGGAATCCGGCATATCGAACCTGGAGTCACTCGATCT
>JAJRWJ010000103.1 GCA_024276805.1 Gammaproteobacteria bacterium | reverse complement strand
GCAACCGAGCGCGACCCCGACCAGCTTTTTTCCCGAAAAAGGAACAACAGTTGCCGCGCAATCGGTTGCGTTTCACTTTTTATAGACGTATACTTCCTACCTAGCTTACTTGATAGAGCTAACAAATATATTTGTCAATACTGCTGGAGGTATAACACCATGAAATGGGAAACACCAAGCTATAAAGATCTTCGTTTCGGATTCGAAGTAACGATGTACATCTACAATCGTTAATCATCGGGCTGCGATTATCACAACAGAAAGGGGTTCAGTACTGAACCCCTTTTTTTATCCGTCTTTATTCCTGTAGCGTAGCTGTAGTATCATTCCAGGCTTGTCTTGCAACCCGGATTCACCCCCTTAAACACCATGAAAATAAAAGTACTCGGTTCCGGCGCCGGCGGCGGCTTTCCGCAGTGGAACTGCAACTGCCATAACTGCCATCGGCTGCGCCATCAGGAAATGAATGGCACGGCCCGCACCCAGTCATCCATTGCCGTCAGCAGCGACGAACGAAACTGGCTGCTGTTCAATACCTCCCCGGACATCCGCGCGCAACTGGAATCCTTCCCCGCCATACAACCCCGGGAAGGAGTGCGCGACACCGGCATCAAGGCGATACTGCTGATCGACAGCCAGATCGACCATACCACCGGCATGCTGATGCTGCGCGAAGGCAAGCCTTTGCAAGTGTATTGCACCGAGATGGTCAAACAGGACCTGAGCACCGGCTTCCCGCTGTTCAAGATGCTCGAGGACTACTGCACCATCGAGCACCACCCGGTACCGCTGGATGGCGGCAGCTTCACGATACCCGGCATCGACGACCTGCGCTTCCACAGCCATTCCCTGAAAAGCAAGGCGCCCCCCTACTCCCCGCATCGTCATGATCCGCATGACGGAGACAACATCGGCGTCATCATCGAACAGATCTCCACCGGCAAAAAAGTCTACTATGCCCCCGGCCTGGGCGAGATCGAGGCGCATGTCATGAATGCCATGCAGGAGGCAGACTGCCTGCTGGTGGACGGCACTTTCTGGACCGACGATGAAATGGGCCAACAGGGCATCAGTCCGAAAAAGGCACGGGAAATCGGCCACCTGCCCCAATCCGGACCCGGCGGCATGATCGAAGTACTCGGCGGCGTGCCGGAAACCCGGAAAATCTTGATCCACATCAATAACACCAACCCGATTTTGGACGATGATTCCGGGCAGCGCAAACAACTTGCCGCGGAAGGCATCGAAGTGGCCTACGACGGCATGGAAATCGTTTTATAAGAGGTATCGTAGAATCTATGCAGAATAGCAACGATCAGGCCTGGAGCCGCGAGGAATTTGCCGACAGGCTGCGCGGCATGGAAAGGTATTACCATATTCATCATCCCTATCATGTACTGATGAACGAAGGCAAGCTGAACAAACAGCAATTGCAGGGCTGGGTGGCCAACCGCTATTACTACCAGATCAGCATCCCGATCAAGGATGCCAACATCCTGGCCAATTGCCCGGACCGCAAGACCCGCGCCATCTGGATTCAGCGCATCCTGGATCATGACGGCCATCCCGATGATCCGGGCGGCATCGAAGCCTGGGTGCAGCTGGGCATGGCGGTGGGTATGAGCCGCGAGGAAATCACCTCCCTGGAACATGTGCTGCCCGGGGTTCGCTTTGCCGTGGATGCCTATGTCAATTTCGCCCGCCGCTCCGACTGGCACGAGGCGGCCAGTTCCTCACTGACCGAACTGTTCGCTCCGAAAATTCACCAGCAGCGCCTGGACAACTGGCCGGAGCACTACCCCTGGGTGAAGCAGGAAGGCTACATCTACTTCCGCAAGCGTCTCAGCGAAGCGCGCCGCGATGTCGAGCATGGCCTGGAGATCACCCTGGACTGGTACAGGACCCGGGAGCAGCAGGAGCGCATGATGGACATTCTGAAATTCAAACTGGACGTGCTGTGGAGCATGGCCGACGCCATGTATCTGGCCTATATCACCGACATGCCCCCCTATTTCAACATCGCCGACTGATCGCCTGCGGCATCGGCCCGACCGCCTGCCGCCGGCAGAGTAACTACTGACATGAACATCGCCCCCGACGACATCTTCGCCTTCTCACCGCAGCACCGGCTGCAGTGGGAGGAGGCCCAGCAAAGGGACGTCATTCTTTATCCGGAAGGCATGGTGGAACTGAACCAGAGCTCCGCGGAAATACTGAAAATGTGCGACGGCAGCCGGAATCTGCAACAAATCGTACAGGATCTGGAACAAAAGTTCGCCACCCGTGGACTAAAGAACGACATCCTTCAATTTCTGGAAATCGCCCTGCAAAATGGCTGGATCGAACGCATCTCCAATTAGCCCGCCGCGCTGGCTGCTGGCGGAACTGACCTACAGCTGCCCGCTGCAGTGTCCGTACTGCTCCAATCCCATCGATTACACGCAGTACCCCAAGGAACTGGATACCGGGGAATGGCAGCGGGTTCTCAGCCAGGCGCGTAAAATGGGCGCCGTGCAGTTGGGCTTCTCCGGCGGCGAACCCCTGACCCGCAAGGACCTTCCCGAACTGGTCAAACATGCCAGCGATCTCGGCTACTACTCCAACCTGATCACCTCCGGCCTCGGCCTGAACGAAGAGAAAATCGTCCAGCTGCAACAGGCCGGCCTGGACCATATCCAGGTCAGTATCCAGGCCAGCACCCAGGAACTCAACGATCATCTGGCCGGCACGGAATCCTACCGGCACAAGAAACAGGTCGCCCATCTGGTGAAAAAACACGGCTACCCGATGGTGCTGTGTGTCGTGATCCACCGCGAAAACATCCATCAGATGCAGGAAATCCTGGAAATGGCCATCGAGCTGGAGGCGGACTACCTGGAACTGGCCAACACCCAATACTATGGCTGGGCGCATCTCAACCGGGAACTGCTGCTGCCCACGCAGGAACAGTTCCTGGAAGCGGAAGCCATCGCGCAGCGCTACAAGAAGCAGCTGGCCGGGAAAATGAAAATCTATTATGTGGTCCCCGACTTCTATGAAGACCGGCCCAAGGCCTGCATGAACGGCTGGGGCACCACCTTTCTGACCATTGCCCCCGACGGCACGGCCCTGCCCTG
>JAJRWJ010000102.1 GCA_024276805.1 Gammaproteobacteria bacterium | reverse complement strand
TGCTTGAACTTGCCCTGTAAAAAATCATTGAGTACGACACTGATATCCTTGAAGTTGTCATAGAAGTTGGAAATGCCTGTCTGTACGAATTCCGGTGAAATCCATTTATAGGCGCTGGTGATGGGTTCGGCGATATAATCATCGACCATCTCGTTGAAATTGTAGATGGAACGGTTAAACCCTTCCAGGGGATCCACTTCATCAGTTGCATCGACTTCCCCCCCCGAAACATCCTCTCCGGTTACTGCCGCCTGTTCGGGGACGGACTCTGCGCCCCCTTCAAGCCCAGGTGGTGACTGGCCTGCATCTCCAGCAGCGTCACCATTTCCGACACCCCGGGCAACCGGTGTCTGAACATTATCAGACAGCGCATTCAGTGACTGCTCTTCTACCGGCGCCGTCGAACAACCGTCGAGGAACAGAACAAACATAAACAAACAAACCGGAAAACCACGCGCAGCCGCCATGGTCCGTCTGTTTTTTATAGTCTTGTACATGTAGATAAAACCTATAGTCGGGCGTAATTATCAATTTTATCAGCAATTTTTGCTATCAATCCATCAAATCCTTCTTTTTTCAAAATACTGCTGTATTCCGAACGTTTCAGGGCCAGATCACTGACACCATTGGCTATAATGTTGATAATCTTCCAGCTGTCGCCCTTTTTCGCCATCAGATAGTCGAATTTGACATCTTTGTCATCGGGAATGACAAAATAGGTATGAATAATGACCCTGCCTCGGCGGGTCTTTTCTTCGGATTCAAATTTAAAGGACTCACCAGAGTAGTCCTTGAAATTGTGCGCATAGGAAGCGATGCTCAGGCGGGTAAACACATCGACCCATTTTTTTCTCTGCTCTTCCGTGGCTTTGCTCCATGCCTTGCCGACCACGATACGGGAGATTTTATTGACATCATGACTCCTGATCACCGCATCGGCCAGTTTTTCATAACGCCCGGCATAACCCAATTCCTTTCCATGC
Organism: Gammaproteobacteria bacterium; assembly: GCA_024276805.1. Lineage (GTDB taxonomy): Bacteria > Pseudomonadota > Gammaproteobacteria > Methylococcales > Methylomonadaceae > JANEMG01. The sequence goes on along the minus strand of JAJRWJ010000102.1, from coordinate 10,082 downwards.
TTCATGACATCCAACAACTGCGCCTGAAAATCCTCGACGACTTGCCGGGCTGAAGAAGCATCGGCTATCTCAGTTTCAGCGGAGGCAGCAGTATGAACACCCAGCAGAAGAAACAGTAAAACGGCGTACAGGCCTTTCATTCCAGATACATTAATCATTAGACAATCCCAATAAAAACAAACTCATTGCTATCAATAAACACCCGTCCATGGGATTTCCACAGTAACAAAACAGCCAATGCGACGGGCCGCTTCCCGGCGGGCAAGGTGAGCTTTCAGAAAATCTGACACCATACAGCCGCATAATCGCTGGCCCCCAAGTCCTTGCTTTTTCCGATCCATCCCCTGGCATCGGAGTCAGGCATTTTCATAAACCCGTCCCTTCCAGCGGGTGCGTTCACCCTGCCAGCAGCGTATCGCCGAAGTCCAGGTCATCAGCAGGTACAATCCGGCAATCAACGGCATGGCCAGACTCCAGCAGGGATGCAGAGCGTAGAAACGCAGTGTCGGCAGATAGGCGGCAAGCATCACTAGGACCGAAAAACCACTTGAAAGTTGCCCCATATTCTGGAAATAAAACACACCGATGAGCGGCAGCCAGTACAGCAGCAACAGCATCGCCGTACAGGCGAACAACAGCCAGATGGAATAATGTAGCTGTGTGTAGGCTGTACGGGAAACCATCTCCCAGATTTCCGCCAGGCTGTTGTATGGCCGCTGGCTGAGAACCCCATGACTCAAGCCAACCCAGATTCTGTAACCGGCGGACTTGACCTTTTTCGCCAGCGTACAATCATCGATGATTGCATCTCTGATAGCCGTCATGCCGCCGATACTCTGAATGGTTGCGCTTTTCAGCAAAATACAGCCACCGGCCGCCGCCGCCATCGGGTGGCCGGGCCGATTCGCCAGAGCGAAGGGATAGAGCATTTTGAAAAAATAGATGAACGCCGGCATCAGCAGCTTTTCCCAGAAGGAAGACAAGCGCAGTACCGCCATCAACGAGACAAAATGCAGATTCTCCCGCTCGAGCTTGCACTTCAGGCTTTTCAACATGCCCGGCAGCAGCTCGATATCGGCATCCAGCAACAGCATCAAATCCGTTTCCACTTGCTGAACGCCCTGCTGTTGCGCCCACAGCTTGCCGGTCCAGCCTGGCGGCAATGCTTGCGCGGAAATAATACGCAGACCGGCAAGCCCGGTGTTGCGGGCAATTTCCACGGTCGCGTCACTGCTGTCATCATCGACCAGAATGATCCTCAGACCTGCGCCCTGCCTGCCCAGCGCCGTCAGCGTCGTGGCAATGACGCCGGCTTCATCGCGCGCAGGGATCACCACTGTGACGTCGCTCAGATCGAAATCCGGCGTGGCCGCACCGTCAGCCTCCAGTACCTCCCTGTTTCGCCATGGCTGCCAGGGAAGAACCAGCACAGTCAACCAGATCAGCGCGGCCATTGCTGCACTGTACAAGGCAAATTCAGGCATTGCGCTCAATCGGTGGCTTCCACCCGGACCGGAATCTCGGCCAATGCCGGTGAACTGGCCACGGAATCGTTGAAAACATTTTCCGGCACCATCGGGCCGGTGGTTTTAGGACCTTTGATCGAGACCAGCAGGGCCTTCAGCGGGTTTTGCAACATATCCTTGACAGCACTGGCTTCGTAGCCGCAATGCGCCATACAGCTGGCGCACTTGGGGTTTTTTGAACTGCCATATTTTTCCCAGGGCGTGGTGTCCATCATTTCCCTGAAACTGCCCGCATTGCCTTCATCGGCCAGCAGATAACAGGGTTTTTGCCAGCCAAAAACATTTCTCGTCGGGTTGCCCCAGGGTGTGCAGTCATAACTCTGATTACCCGCCAGAAAGTCCAGGTACATCGAGGAATGATTCAAACGCCACTTCCTCTGTTTGCCAATTTTAAAGATACCGCGAAACAATTCCTTGATATCCCGCCCCTTGATGAAGATATCCTGCTGGGGCGCCTTCTCGTAGCTGAATCCCGGTGAAATGGTCACGCCTTCCACACCCAGCTGCATGGCGTAGTCCAGAAAATCGGCGACTTCCTCGGGTGTTTCCCCCTGGAACAGGGTGCAGTTGACATTTACCCTGAAACCCTTTTCCAGAGCCAGTTTGATGGCTTCCACGGCCCTGTCGAAGACACCGTCCTGGCAGACGGAAGCATCGTGACGCTCGCGATTGCCATCGAGATGAATGGAGAAAGTCAGATAGGGCGATGGCTGATAGTCGTCTATACGCTTTTTCAACAGCAGCGCATTGGTGCACAGATAGACAAATTTTTTCCTGCCGATGATGCCCCGTACGATTTCCGGCATTTCCTTGTGAATCAACGGCTCCCCGCCAGGAATGGAAACGATTGGCGCTCCGCATTCATCGACAGCCTGCAGACATTCCTGGAGCGACAGCCGCTTGTCCAGAATCTCATCCGGGTAATCGATTTTGCCGCAGCCGGAGCAGGCCAGATTACAGCGGAACAAAGGCTCCAGCATCAATACCAGGGGATAGCGCTCGACCCCTTTAAGCTTTTGCTTGAGCAGATAACTGCCGACTGTCAATTGTTGACGAAGTGGAACACCCATGAGCAAACCCTCAGATAGACAATAGAATTGCAGCGACAGCGTAAGTTTATCGCCACAGCGAATTCCTGCATTACAAAACCGCCCCGCTTTAATCGTTGCCAAATAACAACAATAAAAATACAGACCGGCAAAATTTCGTTTACCGGACACCGCAGATTACCTGCAATGACCTTGAATTTTTTTATGCCACTTTAAAATACAATCGGTTACATAAATAATGACTAGAATACAATGTTTTTGTCCTGGACTCCAGTTTTTCGCTGACAAAATACCGGTCAGTGACCAATAAGGAACATCCCGAATGGCTACTTGCCGATCTGCAACAAACAACAGAACGAAGCATAAAATATACGAGATTCATTGCCTTATATTAATAAACCGGACAAATAAAGATACCATAAGGGCGGTCAGCACGACAGCGTGAAAATATGTATGGAAAACCGCAGCACCTACCTTTGTATTTCGCATAAAAACAACATTATTTTGCATTATGCCAACAACCACCTTATAATCCAACCATTACTGCGCAAACAAGCAACATGAACCAAATCAACAGACCACGGCACCCATCATGAACGGACTTCAAATCTCAGTCGACAATCCGGAAAGCCTGGAGCAGATAGACGACAAGGCATTCCAGGATGTTCTGCTGGAAGGTGTTTCCCGGACCTTTGCGCTGACCATCCCGCAGCTGCCGGATTCCCTGTATCAGCCTGTCGCCAACGCCTACCTGTTGTGTCGCATCGTCGACACCATCGAAGATGAAGTCTCCCTGAATGCAGATCAGAAAAGGGATTTCTGTTCGCGTTTCGTCGCAGTGGTCAATTCCGGTGAACAGGCTGAAACCTTTGCCCGGGAGCTGGCGCCGCTGCTGTCCGAGCAGACCATCCCTGCCGAACACAGCCTGATCCAGCAGATCCCGCGCGTGATAGCCATCACCCACCGCTTCGACGACGAACAGATCGAGGCACTGGCCAGCTGCGTCGCCACCATGGCCGAAGGCATGCCGGTATTCCAGGCGCAAAACCTGCACGACGGACTGGCGACCATGGCGGAAATGGACAAATACTGTTATTACGTGGCGGGCTGCGTTGGCGAAATGCTGAGCAGACTGTTCTGTCATTATTCTCCGGAAATTGCCAGACACCGGGAACAGCTGCTGCAGCTGTCCGTGTCCTTCGGCCAGGGCCTGCAGATGACCAACATTCTCAAGGACATCTGGGATGACGCCAAACGTGGTGTTTGCTGGCTGCCTCAGGATATTTTCAGCGAAGTCGGCTTCGACCTGAAACAACTCGGACCGGAGACCAGCGACGCCAATTTTCAGCTGGGACTGCAGCACCTGATCAGTATTGCCCACCAGCATCTACAAAACGCACTGCGTTTTACCCAGCTGATTCCCAGCCATGAAACCGGCATCCGCAACTTCTGCCTGTGGGCGTTGGGCATGGCCGTGTTGACCTTGAAAAAAATCCGCCAGAATCTGGGTTTCAACGACTCCAGCCAGGTAAAGATTTCCCGCAGGAGCGTCAAGGCAACGATCCTCGCCACCCGACTGACTGGCCGCAGCAATGCCCTGTTGTCCCTGCTCTTTTATTTGACTAGCCATGGGCTGGAAAGCCCGGATTGGCAGTATTCACCACAATCTTCAGCAACTCAGCCATAAAGGAAGCGTTATGTTGACCGAATCCTGTACAGAATTGAATTACGCTGTAACTCAAGAATCAGCAGATGTGGCGCGCGATTCAGCGACTGTCTTTGAAAGCGACCAGGCGCGGCTGGAAAAAGCCATCACAAACGCCCGACAGAAATTACTGGATCTACAGGCTGAAGAGGGTTACTGGGTCTTCGAACTGGAAGCCGACTGCACCATCCCTGCCGAATACATCATGCTGATGCACTATCTGGATGATATCGATGAAATCCTGCAGTACAAAATTGCCAACTATCTGCGCGCCAGACAGTCCGACGATGGCAGCTACCCGCTGTTTGCCGGCGGTCCAGGCGATATCAGCTGCTCGGTAAAAGTCTACTATGCGCTAAAACTGGCCGGTGACAGTGCCAATGCTCCGCACATGCGGAAATTGCGGGAATACATATTAGCGCAGGGCGGCGCGGCCAAAGCCAATGTCTTCACGCGCATCGCCCTGGCAATCTTCGAGCAGCTGCCCTGGCGGGGTGTGCCCTATATTCCGGTGGAAATCATGCTGCTGCCCTCCTGGTTCCCTTTTCATCTGAGCAAGGTCTCCTACTGGTCCAGAACGGTCATGGTACCGCTGTTCATTCTTTGCACACTGAAAGCCAGGGCGAAACATCCGCACAATATCGATATCCTGGAATTGTTCGTCACCCATCCGGACAAGGAAAAACATTATTTTCCGGAACGCACGCTGCTGAACAAGTTTTTTCTGTTTCTGGACTGGCTGGGCCGCCATACCCGTCCGCTCATTACCGACAGCATGCATCAGCGCGCCATCAACAAGGCGAAGGACTGGTTCATGGAACGCCTGAATGGTGAAGACGGGCTGGGAGGCATCTTCCCGGCCATGGTCAATGCCTATCAGGCCATGCTGCTGCTGGGCATGTCCCCGGACGACGAACAGGTCGTGACGGCACGCAAGGCTCTGCAAAAGTTGCTGGTGGTCAAGGAACACGAAGCCTATTGTCAACCCTGTCTTTCACCGATCTGGGATACCGGACTGGCGGCGCTGGCCCTGCAAGAGACGGATCTGCAGGGTACCCATGACAGCATGCAGCGCGCCTATCACTGGCTGAAAAGCAAACAGCTGCACCATGAACCGGGTGACTGGCAGGATTCCTGCCCTCCCGGCGTCGAAGGCGGCGGCTGGGCCTTTCAGTTCGAGAATCCCCATTATCCCGATGTCGACGATACCGCCATGGTGGCCGTTGCCATGTCCGGATCCGACCTGCCGGATCTGGATGAATCGCTGCACCGGGCGACCCGCTGGATAGTCGCCATGCAGTCCAGAAATGGTGGCTTTGGCGCGTTCGATCGCGACAACACCTGCTATTACCTGGATGAAATCCCCTTTGCCGACCATGGCGCCCTGCTGGATCCTCCGACCGCCGACGTCAGCGCCCGCTGTGCGATGCTGATGGCCTACCAGGTCAGACGCGGCCACGACGAATACAGAGCGGCCCTGGAGCGTACCCTGAATTACCTGCGCGAGGAACAGGAGGAAGACGGCTCCTGGTTTGGCCGCTGGGGTACCAATTATATCTATGGCACCTGGTCGGTGCTGCTGGCCCTGGAACAGACGGACCTTCCCAGGAGCGACCCGATGTTCAGCAAGGCGGTGCAATGGCTGAAAAACATGCAGCGTGCCGATGGCGGCTGGGGGGAAGACAACATGAGCTACCACGATGACAGCCTGCGTGGCCGGTTCCATACCAGCACGGCGTTCCAGACCGCCTGGGCATTGCTGGGTCTGATGGCCGCCGGAGAAACGGAAAGTCCGGAAGTCAAGGCCGGCATCGAATATCTTTTGTCCACGCAAAAGGAAGACGGAGTCTGGGATGATCCCTGCTTTACCGCTCCCGGCTTCCCGAAGGTTTTCTACCTGAAATATCACGGTTACGACAAGTTCTTCCCCCTGTGGGCTCTGGGAAGATACCGCAATTATTTCCAGCAACAGTGATTACCGGAATTATCGTATCCCTGCCGGAAGAACTTGCCACCCTGACCAGAAAGAAAATCGCAACCGGCAGCTGTACCAACCTGTCTGCCCATGTCATGGTCGCCTGCGCCGGTGTCGGCATCGACAATGCCCGCAGCGCCGCCAGGCTGCTGATCGACAAAGGCTGTGGCAGGCTGGTCAGCTGGGGATGCGCGGCAGCGCTGGATACTTCACTGCAGCCTGGAGACCTGGTGGTGCCGGAAGTCCTGATTGCCGAAAACCTGGAACAGTACTTCGCCGATAATGGATGGCATCGGCAAATCATTGCCCGCCTGGCCGCAGCCGGTGAATTGAGCAGTGCGCCGATCTGCGAAAGCAGTCATCTGGTCGCAACCAGTCTGGAAAAACGGACCTTGCGGGAAACGCATGGCTGCTCTGCCGTCGACATGGAAAGTGTTGCCATCGCCAGAACGGCGTTGCGATACGGGATCCCGTTTCTTGCCATTCGCTGCATTGCCGATCCGGCGGACATGAATCTGCCCAACGCTATCGCCCATGCACTCGATGACCAGGGTCGGGTCAAGCTGCTGCGTTTGCTGTCCTTTATCGTCCGCCACCCCCGGGAAATACCAGGCCTGATCAAACTCGGAAGGCATTTTCATGCAGCGACCGACAAGCTGCAATACATTGCCCGGGATCTGGAGCAGACGTTGGCGTACACTGTCGACCAAACACAAATTTACCAACAGCCATGAGTTCACAAACGACATCCCGCATCAATCGGTTCATCTGCTGGTGCGGCAACATCATGCTCCGCTTTCCGTGGCTGTTGGTGCTGCTGGCCACGCTGGCCTGCGCCGCCGGGCTGCACTACACGATCAACAACCTGGGCGTGAACACCGACACCTCGGAACTGCTTTCTCCGGACCTGCCTTTTCAGCAAAACCGCTTCCGCTGGGAAAAAGCCTTTCCCCAGGATGCCGGCACCATTCTGTTCGTCGTCGAGGCCCCCATTCCGGAACTGTCAGCCATTGCGGCAAGACGCCTGATAAAAATTCTGCACGGACAGGACCAGCTGTTCGACTATGTCTATATCAATGACGACAATGCTTTCTTTCAGCAGCAGGGGTTTCTTTATCTGGACTTGAACGCACTGGAAGACCTGTCGGTGAAACTGAGCGATGCGCAGCCCTTCATCGGCTATCTCGCCCAGAACTATCATCTTGCCGGACTGCTGGAAATGATCGGCAAGGCATTGAACGATCAGGAAAACGATCTGCCGACGGACCTGAACCCGCTGCTGCGGAAAATCGATCAGTCGATCGTCTCCGTGCAGTCCGGGCAGAATCACCCGCTTTCCTGGCAGCAACTGCTGACCATCGGCGATGACAGGTCTGCACAGCACTACCGGCATATTGTCAGCGCCAAACCCAAAGTCGATTTTCAGAAACTGCTGCCGGCGGAGCATGCGCTGGATTTCGCCCATGCGGCAATCCACCAGATCGAATCCGGACTGCCGGGGGTCAGCATTCGTCTGACTGGTGAAAAGGCGCTGGAGCAGGAAGAACTGGAAACGCTGGCCAACGATACCGTGTATGCGGGACTGGGGGCGCTGCTGCTGATCCTGATCATGCTGGTCATCGGTCTGCGTTCCCTGAAACTGGTCTTCGCCACGCTGATCGTATTGATCATGGGCCTGATTTTGACGGCGACCTACGCGGCACTGGTGGTGGGACATCTCAACGTCCTGTCCGTTGCCTTTGCTGTGTTGTATATCGGCCTGGGCGTCGATTTTGCCATCCATATCTGCCTGCGCTACCGGGAATGCCGGGAACACCACGAAACAAACGTCGCAGCGATCAGGGAAAGCATCCAGTCCCTGGGCTTCTCCCTGTTTCTCTGCGCGCTGACCACCTCCATTGGTTTTTTTGCCTTCGTGCCCACCGATTACAAGGGCGTTTCGGAACTGGGTCTGATATCCGGCGGCGGCATGTTTATCGGCCTGTTGATCTCCCTGACCATACTCCCAGCACTGCTGCAGATCATGCCGGTGAACAATCCCAGACATCTGCAGGCCACCCGGCTTCCGGATTTCATATGCACCTTCCCTTTTCACCATGCCACCGGGATCCGCATCGTTTCCATCCTGCTGGCTTTTGCGTCGATCTTTTTTCTCAGCAAACTCAGCTTCGATTCCAATCCGGTCAATTTGAGAAACCCGCACAGCGAATCGGTAATGGCCTTCAGGGATTTGCTGCAGTCCAAAGACGACTCCCCCTTTGTACTGATTTCACTGGCGAACGACCTGCAGGCTGCAGAGCAGCTGGCTGAAAGACTGCAGGTTTTGCCAGCCGTGGACAAGACCATTACGCTGCAAAGTTTCGTTGCCGAACACCAGGAGCAGAAGCTGGATATCATAGACGAACTGGGCCTGATCTTTGGCACGCAGCTGGAACAGTTCAATCGCCCATTGCGGCATGCCGATACCCGTCAGGCCCTGGTGACATTGCAGGCCGATATCACTGCCGCTCTGGAAAATGCCACTGGCAATGCCGACCAGGAGTTGCTGCACAAACTGTACAGCGACATTGGCCAATACATCGTCTTTGCCGATGCCGCCGAGCAACCGAAAGATCAATATCGCCTGCTGGATGACAACATCCTGGGCTTGCTGCCCTTTACGATGCAGCAGTTGAGCCGCCACTTGAGTGCCTACGCTTTCACCCTCAAAGATCTGCCGGGCTATCTGACCATGCACTGGGTCAGCACTAGTGGCCTGTATAAAATCACGATCACACCGCTGCAGGACCTCAACTCTCCTGCCAACCTGAGAGAATTTGTCAGGCAGGTGCAAAGCATCGATGCCAGCGCCACGGGTCTGCCGGTCGGCGACATCGAATCTGGCAAGGCGGTGGTCAGGGCATTCATTCAGGCCTTCAGTGCGGCGTTGATACTGATCACCCTGCTGCTGATCATTCTCCGAAGCATTGGCAACACGCTGCTGGTCATCTGGCCATTGCTGCTTGCCGGCCTGCTCACCGGCGCACTCAACGTCATCCTGGATAATCCGTTCAATTTTGCCAACATCATCGCCCTGCCATTGTTGATGGGCATGGGCGTGGACAGCGGCATCCACATCATGCACCGCCTGCATGCCGGCTTCAAAAAAGGCGAACATCTGCTCCAGACCAGCACCGCCCGCGGTGTCTTCTTCAGTTCCCTGACCACGTTGTGCAGTTTCACCAGCCTGGCATTCACCGCCCATGCAGGCATTGCCAGCATGGGCCTGCTGCTGGCCATCGGCATCACTTTTACCCTGATCTGTACACTGATAGTATTGCCTGCCTTCAGCGGCCACAAAATTCCCCTTTGAAACCAGACATAGCACGAGGAAAACATGTCTTTCAGCATCGCCGAACTACTCTCTGAACACCGCAGCGAAAAATTTCAGCTGCATGAACAATACCTGAACAACCAGATGGTGCGGGTCCTGAAAACCATTGGCTATGACCGTAATTATCAGAAGGCCATCGGCCAGTATCTCTATGACCAGGACGACAATGAATATCTGGACCTGTTGAGCGGCTTCGGCGTGTTCGCCATCGGCAGAAACCACCCCACCGTGGTCAGCGCCCTGCAGGAAACCCTGACCCTGGAACTGCCCAATCTGGTGCAGATGGATGTCTCGCTGCTGAGCGGCCTGCTGGCGGAAAAAATCCTCAACACCACCCCGGACAATCTGGACAAGATCTTCTTTGCCAATTCCGGCGCCGAAGCGGTCGAGGCGGCCATTAAATTCGCCCGTTACACGACCCGACGGGAAAAAATCCTGCACTGTGAACACAGCT